>CAKQHU010000023.1 GCA_934234275.1 uncultured Phascolarctobacterium sp. | reverse complement strand
CTTAATTGCAGGGGACATTTTAAGTTCCTCCTTTGTAAAAAAATTTTATATACAATGTCATCTGGACATTATATAACATTAAGTATAGCTTTGTGAAAGTACATGGCAAAGCAATGTTTTTACTTTATTAAGTATTGTTATTTGCTTTGTTGAATTTATAATAACAGCATTTTTTCTGTGCTTCTGTTGCGCAAGCAACACATTTTTTAGCACCAGCTCTTCATATTGCATATATGACCACGCTATCATAAATCCCTAGGCGTTATTTTTTTCTTTTAGAATTAACTACATATATTCCACTACCCCTTTTATCAACTGCATTTCACCCCATTCTCTCATTTTTATTAAAGCAAAAATGCCATGCAATCACGCACGGCATTTTTACCACTTTCTTTAGTTTTTTAAGTAAAGTAAGTACTAATTTGTCAAAATATTACATTCAACTCACTTGCCCGGGAAGAACGGCCATACGATAGGAATTACAATCAGGGATACGATGAAGCATACGATAACCAGACCGGTACCGGCTTTAACATAGTCCATGAATTTGTAGCCGCCGGGGCCAAGAACCAGAGTATTCGGAGGAGTACCTACCGGAGTTGCGAATGCGCAGGATGCTGCAACAGCGATTGCCATGATAACAGCTTTCGGGTCAGCGTTAAGCTGTTTTGCAATTGCTACACCAATCGGGCACAGCAGAGCTGCGGACGCGGTGTTGGACATGAACTGAGTCAGAATGCAGGAGAGTGCAAACAGTACAGCAGTTACAACCATCGGGGAAGGATCGCCGCCCATCAGGCCAACAGTCCATTCAGCAATGAGCTTGCCAGCGCCGGTTTTATCCATAGCGGTGGATACAGGCATCATACCTGCGAACAGGAAGATGGTTACCCAGTCAATGGAAGCATAAGCCTGTTTTTCAGTCAGGCAGCCGGTCAGTACGCAAATCAGCGCGCCGATAATAGCAGCCATTTCCAGAGTTACGCCTTTGATATCGAGAGCCATTACCAGAACAACGGCAATCAGGATAGCACCGGAGATAATCTGTTTTTTGCTGTCAGTGCTGGTAGCTTCGATTTCCTGCTCAATATCCTGGTCAGCATCAAGCTCAACCTTCGGCAGCAGGTGTTTACCGATAAACATCATGTACAGCATGCCGGCAATGGATACCGGAATACCGATCCAGGCAAATTCGAAGAAGCCAAAGCTCGGCAGACCAGCAGCAGTCAGAGCGCCAGTTGCAATGATGTTAGGCGGAGTGCCTACCATGGTGATGATACCACCCCAACCGCAGGCAAATGCCAAAGGCATTAATTGACGGGAAGCAGGAATCTTCGCTGCGGAGCAGATGCCTAATGCTACAGGCAACAGGCAGGCCGCAGTACCGGTGTTGGAGAGCACGGAAGACAGTGCAGTGCCGACAATCATCAGACCAAACATCAGGCTGTTTTCACCGGTTCCGCACAGGTGTACAACTTTGTTACCGATGGACTGTGCCAAACCGGTATAAAACATTGCTGCACCTACGACAAACATGCCGGCAAACAATACTACGGTAGAATTGGATAAGCCGCTAAAAACTTGCTTAGCAGGCAATAATCCCAACAGACCGCAGGCGATAGCACCGGCAGTAGCAGTGATTGCTAATGGAATAAGTTCGGTAATGAAAAATAATGCAACCACAGCCAACAGAATCAAACACTTAATTGCAGGGGACATAACAGTTTCCTCCTTTTATAAGTTTTTACGTAATGTATAAATATAACTTATCACAGTTTATTTCTACATTCCCGTTGTCTTTATATTAACGTAAAAGCATCAACCCTTGTGTGACTTAAGCAACATTTTAAACGGTTTTTCAGAATATTTTAAATGATTTTATTTACATTATATTTATTTAATTTTTTAAAGTTATTTTTAGTACTTGTCATGCCGTTATTATGTCTCTAGGTACTAAAAAAATCTTGACATATTATAGGCTGTCAACACTGCCATTCATATCATATTTTCCCGCCTACATAACAGCAGAAGGCCGCTGCGCTTTTACAGCAGCAGCGACCTTTCTGCCAGTGTTTGATTCAGGGTGTCGTCTAATATGGGAGCCTTAAGGGAAGAAAGGCCATACCATCGGAATAACAATCAAGCTTACTACAAAGCATACCAGCACCAGACCGGTTCCGCATTTCACATAGTCCATAAATTTGTAGCCGCCGGGGCCGAGTACCAGAGTACAGGGCGGAGTGCCGACGGGAGTTGCGAATGCGCAGGATGCAGCAACAGCAATCGCCATTACAACAGCCTTGGGATCTGCATTCAGCTGTTTAGCAATCGCTATACCAATCGGGCACAGCAACGCAGCAGAAGCGGTGTTGGACATGAACTGTGTCAGGAAGCAGGAGATGGAAAACAGTACTATCGTTACAATAAGCGGTGTAGGTTCGCCGCCCATCAGTCCTACTGCCCAGTTAGCAATCAGCTTGCCAGCGCCGGTTTTATCCATTGCAGTGGACACAGGCATCATACCCGCAAACAGGAAGATGGTTACCCAGTCGATAGAGGAATAAGCCTGTTTTTCAGTCAGGCAGCCGGTAAGTACGCATACCAGAGCACCGATAATAGCAGTCATTTCCAAGCTGATAAACTTCAAATCCAAGGCCATTACGATTACGCAGACCAACAGGATAATACCGGAAATCATTTGCTTTTTCTTATCATGGGTAGTAGCTTCAATTTCCTGTTCGATTTCCTGGTCTGCATCAAGCTCTGCCTTCGGCAGCAGATACTTGCCAATCAGCAGCATATAGAGAATACCTGCTACAGATAAAGGAATACCGATCCAGGCAAATTCAAAGAAGCTGAAACCCGGCAAACCGGCAGCTGTCAGAGCGCCACTGCCGATAATATTAGGCGGTGTACCAACCAGCGTAATAATGCCGCCCCAACCGCAAGCATATGCCATCGGCAACAGCTGGCGGGACGCAGGGTTTTTGGAAGCAGCACAGATACCAAGTGCTACCGGCATCAGGCAAGCACAGGTACCGGTGTTGGAGAGAACAGAAGAAAGAGCAGTTCCGACAAGCATTAAGCCAAGCATCAGGCTGTTTTCACCGGTGCCGAAAATATGTACTACCTTTTCACCTAAAGCCTGAGCTAATCCGGTGTAGAACATTGCCGCGCCAACTACGAACATGCCGGCAAACAGTACTACAGTAGAATTAGAGAGACCGCTGAAAACCTGCTTGGCCGGAATCAGACCCAGCAAGCCGCAGGCAACAGCGCCGCCGATTGCAGTAATTGCCAAGGGTATAATTTCAGTTACAAAGAACAAAGCAATTACCGCTAACAGAATTAAACATTTGATTGCGGGGGACATAAGCAATACCTCCTTTAATCTTTTTCCGAAAGTCATACAGCAATGAAATCTTATATGCTCTTCCGTTGATTTTATGATAGCATTTCACCACATCTTTACGCTGTAGCCTAGGCAACAAATTTATTATATTTTACATAATCTTTTTCATATTTTAGTTTCTAAATTTCATAATTTCTATTGTATTTTTGTTTATAAACTTACGTATCTTATTTTAATTACTTAAGCACTGTTTTTCAGCTGTCCAGGTACTAATTTCAGCAACTGTTCATGACAATAAAAAAGACACCTTAACGGTGCCTTTCTTAATAAATATATAATTATTATTCCGTATGAGAATGCTCCAGAATCTCAAATGTATTCTTCTCAAAGCTGATAAGTCCGTCAGCACGCATGCGCGCCAGCTCCCTGGTCAAAGCACTGCGGTCGGCATCCAGATAATTAGCCAAATCGGTACGGTTGAAAGGAATAGTAAATTTATCACTGCCATTGTACCTTGCTTCCTGCTCAAGATAAGCCATAATCTTACCGCGCAAGGTCTTTTTGCAAAGGATTTCCGTTTTCTCAATCAAGCGTGTATTATTGTCTGCCAGAATCGAAACGATATTGCACATCAGACGTCTGTTGGTTTCATTGTGATTGCTGCCGTCAAACAGCATTCTTCCCAAAGGAAGCATCAGAATCTCGCTGTCGCTTGCCGCAAAATAGCTTACCACACTGCGGTCACTCAGCTTACCCAGGTAGTTTTCCGCAAAAACGTCACCTGCGCTCAAATTGGCAATAATGGATTTTTCACCCCAGATATCCTCTTTGATCATCTGAACGGTGCCTTCCATGACAACGCATAAATTTTCGATGCAGTCACCTGCCAGATAAATATAGTCGGATTTAGGAAAATGCTTAATCAGTCCATGAAACTTGTGCAGAACCTCGTTAATCTCCTCTCTGCCCAAGCCTTTAAACAACGGTATATCATGATAATTCGGTGCAAACATTTTTACTGCCATATTATCACCAGCCTTCTATTTCATATTAGTTATTCCACATCCTTATTATCCCAAATTAAAATACATATGTAAATATTATGTAACTAAAGTAAACGTTTAGTAATTTTGTTGCTCACGCAACATTTTTTCTGATTTTCAAAATTGAGAAAAATCCCCTAAAACTGCGCTTTTATGCGATATCCGGCTTTGCTTACATAACTTACAAAATTATTCTTTTCTGATATGTTTTGTAAATAAAGAAAGCACTTGCCAAGCATTAAAACGTTGCTAGGGCAACGCCCACAAATTGTCGCACAATTTATAATATAACCATAATAACCTTAAGACATTTGCTGGGACGTTGTTCCTTATACCAATTGCTTTACCGGTACATTTTGAGGGAAGTGTACCGGGATTTTTTTTGCATTATAAGCATCAGCCGGTATATGAGGATTGCCCACTGTATAGACAAAAGCGCAGACTGTTCACCAGCCTGCGCTTTTTGTATCTGACTAATCTATAAATGTTGTCTTTAACCGAACATAGCCGCAATCGCCTGCTCCAATGTTTTGACGCGCACGATCTGTGCCTTGACAGACGGCAGCTGCAGCTTGCTGTCCGGCACAATGAATTTGCTGAAGCCCAGATTAATGCCATCCATAATCCTGCGCTCGGGCGCGCTGACGCGGCGCACCTCGCCTGTAAGACCAAGCTCGCCAAAGACAAGTATACCCTTAGGCAGAGGCCTGTTGCGATAGCTGGAAACAAGCGCTGCCGCTACCGCCAAATCTGCCGCCGGCTCATTAACCTTCATGCCACCGACTACGTTGACATAAGCATCATAAATGCCAAAGTCTAAGCCAAAACGTTTTTCCAGAATCGCCAACAGCATATTCACCCTGTTATAATCAAAGCCTACTGCCGTACGTCTTGGCATGCCGTAGGGGGTTTTGGCTACCAGCGCCTGGATTTCTGCCATAATCGGCCTATTACCCTCCATACAGGCACCGATAACGCTACCTGCAGCTTCACCGTCTCTGTCCTCCAAAAACAGACCGGCAGGATTTGCCACCTCCTGCAGACCGCCTGCCTCCATCGAGAAAATGCCGCTTTCGCTCGTACTGCCGAAGCGATTTTTTAATGCACGCAGAACACGGAAGGAATAGGAACGGTCACCCTCAAACTGCAGCACCACGTCCACCATATGCTCCAATAGGCGCGGTCCGGCGATAGTGCCGTCTTTGGTAACGTGACCAATCAGCAGCACCGCAATGCCCGTACTTTTGGCAAACTGCAGCAGCTTAGCCGTACACTCACGCACCTGCCCCACACTGCCGGCAGCAGTCTGCAGCTCAGGATTATACATAGTCTGAATACTGTCGATAATCAGAAGCTGCGGCTTTAGAGCATTCGCCTGTGCTAAAATAGCATCCAGATCCGTTGCCGTAAGAATCAGCAGATTATCATTGGCCTGCGCTCCGCCAAGACGGACAGCACGCATTGCAGTCTGCTCCTCAGATTCCTCGCCGCTGACATACAGCACTTTGATTCCCTGCTGCCCGAAGCGCATGCCTGCGTCCAGCAAAATCGTAGATTTGCCGATGCCCGGCGTGCCTCCCAGCAGCACAAGGCTGCCCGGAACGACACCGCCGCCCAGCACACGGTCAAATTCACGGATGCCTGTTGCCAGACGTTCTACCTTAGTTTGGGCAACGCTGGCGATAGTGCGTGGCCGCAGTTTTTCATTATTAGCCGGCAAATAGCTTTTACTTGCCTTGGCAGTTACCTCTGCCTCCTCCACCAGCGTGTTCCAGCCGCCGCATTCCGGGCAGCGTCCCAACCACGAGGAAGCAACATAACCGCATTCCTGACAAACAAATCTGCTCTTAGTTCTGGCCATGCTGCGGCTCCTTTCCGCTGCTTACGGCAGCAGTCTGTTCATCTGTCACCGGCAGCTCCAGCAAAAACTGTGCTCCCTCAATCGCCGTATGAAAATCCATTTTTTTATCTGCAGCCTCGGCAATAATCTTATCACCGCTGTGGAATTTTCCTGCCAGGAACAAATCACTCAGCGGATCCTCCACCAGCTTACGCAAAGCACGGCGCAGCGGACGCGCACCATACTTGCTGTCACTGCCTTCCTTCAACAGGAGCTCACGTGCCGGAGCAGTCAGATCGATGCTGAGGCCGTTGCCTGCCAGGCGCTGGTTCAGCTCACGCAGCATATTGTCGGCAATCAGTTCCAGCTCCTGTCTGCCAAGAGAATTGAACACCAAAATCTCATCCACACGATTCAAAAACTCCGGACGGAACACGTTCTTGATTTCAGCAAGCACCTGCTCCTTACGATTCTTGCGCTCGCCTGCTTCGTTACCGGCAAAGCCCAGCGGTCTGGTATTGGCCAGTTGCTGTGCGCCGGCGTTACTCGTCATAATCAGCACGGCATTACGGAAGTCTACCGTGCGTCCCTGTCCGTCGGTCAGACGACCATCCTCCATAATCTGCAGCAGCAGGTTAAACACATCGGGATGCGCTTTTTCGATTTCGTCCAACAGCACTACACAGTAAGGCTTACGGCGTACCGCATCCGTCAGCTGTCCGCCCTCGTCGTAGCCTACATAGCCCGGAGGTGCGCCTATCAGACGTGCTGTAGTGTGTTTTTCCATGTATTCCGACATATCAAAGCGCAGCATAGCGCGTTCATCACCAAACAGCTCCTGTGCCAGCGCCTTCGCCAGCTCCGTTTTGCCTACGCCGGTAGGACCGAGGAACAGGAAGGAGCCAACCGGTCTGTTTTTGTCCTTAAAGCCTGCGCGTGCACGACGCACAGCTCTGCTTACCGCGCTCACAGCCTCATCCTGACCGATAACACGCTTGTGCAGACGCTGCTCCAGCTGCAGCAGACGGCTGCTTTCTGTTTCCGTCAGACGTGTCAGCGGAATGCCGGTCCAGGAAGCAACAACCTCAGCCACATCCTCCGCAGTTACCGGCTGCTTCATAGCCACCTCGGCCAAGGCTGCCGCCAGCTGCGTCTGCAGCTCAGCCTCGTTATCACGCAGCTCCGCTGCTTTTTCGTAATCCTGCTGCTCTACAGCCTCTTCCTTTTCCATCTGCAGATATTCCAGCTGCTCCTGCAGCTCTCTTGCGGGCGCAGATTTTTTATACAGCTTGATACGCAGACGGGCACAGGCCTCGTCCATCAGGTCGATAGCCTTATCAGGCAGATTTCTGTCCGTAATATAGCGGTCGCTCAGCTCCACCGCAGCCTTGACAGCCTCCGGCTGAATCTGCAGCTTGTGGAATTCCTCATAACGCTTGCGCAGTCCCAACAGCATCGCTTCGCTGATTTCCGCACTCGGTACATCAACAAGCACAGGCTGGAAGCGTCTTTCCAGCGCCGCATCCTTTTCGATATGCTTGCGGTATTCATCAACAGTTGTTGCGCCGATAACCTGCAGCTCGCCACGCGCCAGCGCCGGCTTGATAATATTGGCAGCATCGATACTGCCCTCGGCACTGCCTGCACCGATAATGGTATGCAGCTCGTCGATAAAGAGAATAATCCGCTTATCGTCACGCACCAGCTTTAATATTTCCTTCATGCGGTCTTCAAATTCACCGCGATATTTTGCACCGGCCACCAGCATTCCCAGCTCCAGCGAAAAAATAATTTTCCGTTGCAGAAACTCAGGTACGTCACCCTTGATAATCTTTTGCGCCAGGCCTTCGGCAATAGCGGTTTTACCTACGCCAGCCTCGCCGATAATTACCGGGTTATTCTTTGTTCTGCGGCACAAAATCTGGATAAGGCGTTCAACCTCCTTATCACGTCCGATAACAGGATCAATTTTGCCACGGCTGGCCTCCAGATTCAGATTACGTCCGTAATCTGAGAGAACCTCCAGAACATCGGCCTGCTTTTCTTCTGCCTGACGGCGCTGCTGATTCCTGCCAGGTACAGCCTTGCGCTGATCATCCAGCGCCTGCACCAGCTCCTTGACAGCAGCCAACGTAATCTTAAACTTCTGCAGTACCTGATAGGCAATGCCGTCGCCTGCAGCCAAAAGACCAACAAGCAGCTGCTCACTGCCGACGTATTCCTGCTCCAGCTCCTGCGCGTTCTCTGCCGCGCGCTCCATTACACGCTGCGCGCGTTGGCTGTATTGCGGCAGCTTGGACTGCTTGCTGCCCTTATCAAGCCAGCTTTCCAGCTCCGTTTTCATTTCGTCAAGATTATTATGCAATTTATGCAGCAGCTTTTTGCCGGTACAATCCGGTATCATCAACAAACCCCACAAAATATGCTCCGTACCTATATGCTCGCTGCCGCAGTCCAAAGCTTTGGTGGTAGCCAGCTCCAACACCTTGGCCGCAGCCTCGCTGAAGCCCTCGCGGGTAACCTTTTTCTTGGGCTTGCGTCCCGCGCCCTTCAGCATTTCATCCAAAAAGCGTTTGGCTCCCTCCGGTGTCAGCGGCATATCGCCCATACCCATAGGCAGGTAATCCTTAGCGCAGTCACCGCAAAGCCACTTATCAATCTGCTTATCACCTACCAGGCACACCATGTGCATGATAGCCTGTTTTTTATGACAATTTTCACAAAGCATTTCTTCACCTCCGTCCGGTGTTATGCAGCAAGCCTACAGCCTGCTGCAATATTTCCTTCTTTTTATCCTCATTGGCGTCGATAATCTGCAGCATATACTGCAGCAAAGCGCCTTCTCTTGCCGTAACCATTTTCTGGTGCAGCAAATGCTGCACCAGCTGCAAGGCTGTAGGCGGCTTGGGTGTTTCTGCCGCAGGCTGCATGCGTACAATACGCACAAAACCGCCGCTGCCGCGCCTTGACTCCACCATAAAGCCACGCTCCGGCGTAAAACGCGTACTTAGCACATAGCTTATCTGCGAAGGAGCGCAGGACAAGCGCTCAGCCAGCTCATTGCGCTGCACAAGCACAGTATCCTCATGCTCTCGCAGCAATTCACCTATAATAAAGCTTTCAATTGCATCTGCTAAATTTTTCATAGTAACTCACCTTGATTATATATTTGAGTATATTATATTTGACTTTTCGACTTTAGGCAAGTGAAAAATCTATGGCAGAAAAAAGCATATAAAAAAAGACTACCGCAACCATACTCAGTCACGGCAATCTTTAACATTAAATTGATTAACCCTTAATAGTCTTCAGCATCTGCAAAGCCTGCACGATATCCTGCATAGTGAAATTCTCCAGAGAGGTTGTCTGGGTTTCTTTCTTGGCTTTTTCTTCACCGAATACTATATCATCAATACCACAATTAAAAATATTCGTCATCTTAACCAGATTTTCCAAAGTCAGACCGGCACGTCCGCTTTCGATATTACTCATATGGGTTTGCGATACACCTATATTTTTAGCCAGCTCAGTCTGATAAATATTATTCTTCAAACGCAATGTTTTGATGCGTAGACCAACAGCCTTATAATCCACTTGCTTTGCCATATTAGCTCATCCCCTAACTATTTGCTGATATAGTGATGCCAGCTACATCCTACTACTTTTGAAATGACCTCCTACATAACCGCACCCTATATAATATAACACAGCATTCTCTAAGAACCCCTTCCTGCAAAGCTACCCCCTCTCCCGGAACCGGCGCTCTATCCGCACTTTAATTGTCCTTTTAACGAATGCTTAAACCAACTTACCTAATTATATAATACACCTCTTTAAGGCATTACGCAATAATAATAATTAATATTTTAAGGCAATTAAGTCGCATCCAAACTTTTCTCCTTCTTATTCTCATTGTTTGAAAACAAAAGCCATCTCTATTTTATAAATAAATTTCTATGATTCTTTAATTGCTGAAAAAAATCAGTATATTTCACAATAGTTTCGCAAATTCTTTGCCTTTTTGACTTTTTGCAAATTGACAGCAGGAAAGCTTTCCTCTACAATTAAATTAAGCAGGCATCGCAAGCCTGTCTGATGTCCGTTAAATACGAAAGGAGTTATAAAAATGGGTAAAGGTCTTTTAGGCGTTATCGCCGCTATTGTCATTATGGCAGCTATGTTCTTCAGCAGCTATAACGGTCTTGTAAGTATGAATGAAAACGTTACCGGCAAATGGTCGCAGGTGGAAAACCAGCTGCAGCGCCGTAACGATTTAATCCCTAATCTGGTAAATACAGTCAAAGGCTATGCAGCACACGAAACAGAGGTATTCAAGGCTGTGTCCGATGCCCGCGCTAAGTTGGGCGGTGCCAAAACCGTAGCAGAAACAACTGCAGCCAACAATGAAATGAACAGTGCTCTGAGCCGTCTGCTGGTTGTTGCCGAAAATTATCCCGATTTGAAGGCCAACACCAATTTCCAGCAGCTGCAGGATGAGCTGGCAGGTACCGAGAACCGTATTGCCGTAGCACGTAAGGATTACAACGATGCGGTACAGTCCTACAACGCAAAAATTAAATCTCTGCCTACCTCTTTATACGCCGGTGCCTGCGGCTTTACCGCCAAGGATTACTTCAAGGCAGATGCAGCAGCACAAAAGGTTCCACAGGTTAAATTTTAAGCAGATAATCCCGCTAGCTGCAAGCTGCTGACGGAGGGATAATAATGAAACGTTTTATAATCTGCCTGCTGCTTCTGCTGCAGACCTTCTTCGCCGCTTACGCATACGCCGCACCTGCCATTCCGCCGCGTCCGGCGGCCGGCAGCGGCATTTACGTACAGGATAACGCCGGTGTCATCTCTGCAGAGGATAAGCAGCAAATGCTCAGTCTGGGCGCCGAGCTGGACAAAAAAACAACAGCACAGCTGGCTGTACTGACAATCAACACTCTCGACGGCGAGCCTATAGAGGATTACGCTCTGGAGGTTCTGCGCCAATGGGGCATCGGCAGCAAGGAGCAAAATAACGGTGCGCTCATCGTCGTCGCTGTCAAGGACAGACGCTCGCGTATTGAAGTAGGCTACGGCCTGGAAGGCTCGCTGCCTGACGGTCTTACCGGACGCATCCAGGATCAGTATATGATTCCTTACTTCAAGGACGGTAATTACAGCAAGGGTATTTTGCAGGGCTACAAGGCTGCTGCAGCTAAAATTGCCCAAGGCTATAACACAGAGCTGAGCGGAGTAAAATATCAGGCTCCCGCTCCCCAACCGCAAAAAAATACAGGCTACAGCCTGGATGATTTGCTGTTTGCTTTGGGAGTAATCGGTTTTCTTATTGTGGATAATCTTTTACTGGGCGGCTTTTTCACGCGCATCCTGCTGCTGCTGATTTTCCGCGGCGGTGGACGCGGCGGCGGCGGAGGCCGAGGCTTCGGCGGCGGCAGCGGCGGTGGCGGCGGTTCGTCTCGCAGCTGGTAAATACTCAAAAAATCTCACTCTGAACTGCATCCCCTTCTGGTGATGCAGTTTTTTTCATGCTAGCTTTACAGCTAGCCGACAATACAGCCACAATGCTAAAACTCCTGCCAAGGCACAATGCCCCGGCAGGAGTTTATATCATTTTATATTATTAACCGAAATTCAGCAGTTATACCATGCCTCTGATTTTCATTGCTTCTTCCAGGCTGCCCAGAGCAACCATGTAAGCGGCAACACGAAGCGGCACATTATACTGCTTTGCCTTTTCATAAACAGCCTTGAAGGCCTTGCGCATCAATGCGTTCTGCTTTTCGATAACCTCTTCTTCCGGCCAGAAGTAACGGTACAGATTCTGTACCCATTCGAAATAGCTTACAGTTACACCGCCGCCATTAGCCAGAATATCCGGGATAACCATCACGCCCTTAGCCTCCAGAATATCGTCAGCCTCCGGTGTAGTCGGTCCGTTGGCACCCTCGCAGATAATGCTGGCCTGTACAGCAGCTGCATTTTCCGCAGTAAGCTGCAGCTCAATAGCGCAGGGTGCCAGCACAGTAACTTCCATCGCCAGCAAATCAGCATTGGTAATCGCTTTACTGCCCGGATAGCCTACTATGCTGCCTGTTTTCTT
>CAKQHU010000022.1 GCA_934234275.1 uncultured Phascolarctobacterium sp. | reverse complement strand
CTCGTCACCATTCTCAATTTGATTTTCTCTCGCCATTTTAATTATGGCAGAAATAAACGCAAAGATAACAGAGATGCTCTGCGCAGTAGATGTCTCGACTCCGCCATCAAAGTCAGTCACATAGACAGAAATGTTGTAATGTTCATCAATCGTAAGCGACAAGCCCCCATCATAAATAGACTTAAATATCTCGTTGATGTACATCTGCAACTTTGTTCTGATCAGAGCCTCTTTTTGCTTATACTCCGCATTTAACTCATCGTAAATTCTCTGAGTATATGCCTTGTACAACTCAATCATCTGATTGTTCTTGTCAAGGAGCGAAAGCTCAGAGCGGCTATTCTCTTTCTGGCGCTTCTCTTCTTCAAAAGCACCTTGCTTTCGAAGCAATTGCTGCTGTTCATCTCTACGTTTAGTAATCGTGTCTGTACAAGCTCGGATCTGAGCGTTCAGTTTCTTAACCTGCTCCCGAACATCATCCCCATCCAGTTTTTCACTGATAATAGTCAGTTGTTCTTCATAATCTGCGATGGATTCTTCTTGCTGGCTAATTAAACCAACCTGCTCTGCGATATCCTGATATAAAGAAATCTCTTTGCTATATTTAGAACGAGAGTCTTTGATAAATTGGCCTACAGTCACGCCAATAGACTGGGGAGGCAGATAATCCATCAACTCTGAAACCTTATTGTAAGGGATTGTGCCTGGATCGAGATGTGTTCCACAGATACATGTGCCTCGTTTTAGCAAAAATTCGATTGTTTTGGAGTGCATTTCTGGAATATCTTTCCCGCTGAAATCACTATGAGAAAGTACCTCCAGCGCTCTATGGGCAAGCGAAAGCGAGAAAAACACAGTCATTCCATCATTGAATTTCTTGCAGCTTTCCTTGATGAACTGTGCCTTCACTCTCTTGAGTTTTTGCAGTTCTGCAGTCAAACGATCCTTTTCATTTTGTAGCTTTTCACCATCGGCATATTGTTTGATATCTTGCTCGAACTTGGCTTTTGCAGATGACGCCGCATCGATCTCATCATCAATTTCAACCAGACGATTCGCAATTCGTTCAAGCTCGCTCTGAAGTTCATCAATCCGTTTCGAAAGCTGTTGGATTCTGCCGCTACTATCTCCGGTATAAGCCTCGTTGAACTTTCCCATGACGGAATTGGTTCTGGTAGGCGCAAGATGTCCTAATGCGGCCAATGTGGCCTTCAATCCGGTCAGCCCTACAACTGCATTTGAAAAACCACTACTCTTCCTTCCGCTGGCAACCTCCTTACTCATTTTTTCGATGCGTTCACCATCAAAGAAGAAGTAATTTGAAAGCTCCCTTGGGAGAATCTTTTTGATTTCAGCCTCACATTCAAGCTGTTTCAAATAGCGAGTATTGCCATCAGCAGACTTAACCGCAATATTTAATACTGTATTTGCGCTGGTAACTTTATTGCTGTAGGATTTCTTATATTCTTGTGTCCGAACGATTTCATAAGTTGCACTGCCGTGAGTGAGTTTGAGTACAACTTTCACCGTAATCTTTTGGTCCGGTGTCATCTGCTCAGCAAGGACTCTATTGAGCATAGTTTTATTGGTGAAATCAGTTTCACCATAAAGACACCAGAAAAATGCCTGCGCAAATGTGGTTTTGCCTGTGCCGTTTTCGCCAATAATGAGAGTAACATTTCGCTCAGGATCGGTGGAAAAATCTATCTTTTCGTTGATGAACTGCCGAAAGTTCTGCAGTTCTATTGATTGGAGCAGCATTGAACTTCCTCCTCTATCCACTTCTTGATATCGCGAATCATTTGAGCATCCGTTTTGTTTTTTGTTCGCAGATTTGTATTCTCGGCAATAACAATCTTCCGCTTCAGACGGTCGATTACCTTTTGGTCGAGGTCAAACTTCGCTGTCTCCATATGGATCCTCCTTTTCATCCTCGTTCAAGTCATAGGGTAGTCCATAACAGTCACAGATTTCCCAAATCAATTGAGAGGCTTCCATGGAGTTCATAGACAACCGTCCGAACTCCAATACTCTCATAAGCTCATTTCTTACCAGAGACAAATCTCTTCTCATTTGTTCTTGTGTTAAACCTGACACTTCGTCCAAAGGTCGGGGTAAAGTCACAAAATCAAAAATCTCTGCAAATTCCTTGCCCGTTTCGGGAGACTTTCTCAACACACGCCCTCGACGCTGAATGTACTCTTTAGGATTGGTAGTGCTTGCCAAAATAAAAGCGGTGCGAATGCCAGGAATATTTACGCCTTCATCCAAACACTTGATAGCAACGATCGCCTGTAGATCGTCACCGTCTTTGAAGTGCTGTTTTATGGCATTTCGTTCGTCGATATTCTCTTCGGCGGTAAATTTAGATACTTTCATGCCTAATTCATTACCGAGTATCCGGGTTACAGCTTCGATTTGCTTAATGTCGCCCTCGTCCACATCAGATCTGTCGGCATTAGGTGATAGCACATTCGTTGCGCCACAGTACACTAACAGGAAATGCTCGTCCTTATATGGAGCAATGACTTCTTTAAGGCAGATAAGCTTGAGTGCTGCGGCTGCAACTATACGGGAACGCTGGATTGCCAGCATTTCACCATAGCTATCCAATTTGGCCTTACCGCCTCGGCCTTTGATTACATGGCGGGATATCTCGTAGGATAGTTGCTCATATTTTTCAAGTTCCTCATCGTTCAGATAAACAAGGATAGGATAGTATTTGTAAGGTGTAAGTTTTTCTTCTTCAATTGCCCGTTCAAGGCTATACTCAATGCACTTCTTCCCGAAGAAGCTATACAGAGTAGCAGTGCCTTCCTCATCACGATGCCGTTCCAATGTAGCAGACAAGGCGAGCCGGTAAGTAAATCGTTCATCCAACAGCTTTGCATAGCTTCGTGCGCCAAAATTGTGCGCCTCGTCTACAACTATGAGAACCGGGCTTTTTATCTTCCCAATCTGTTCTTGGACAAAGCTGTTTGTAAAAGTAGCATTTGTGCAAATGAAACAGAAAAAACGCTTCTCGCTTCTAAGCTTTTGATCCCGAACAGCCTTAGATAATCGCTTTTTCCAATCTTTTTGGGACGAACTGCTGTAGCCGATGATCGGCTGAATATTGAACTTTACGATATCGTCTACCCATTGCTCAACCAGGTGCTGATAGGGACAAACGATAATAACAGCAAGCTCGTCATCCAAGTCTTCCGATATTTTCGAAATAGCACCTAAACCTGTAAACGTCTTTCCTGTACCGGTTGCCATATCAAAAATGCCCCGATAGTTTTCCCCCACCCATGCAGAGATAGCTTGTTTCTGATAATCATGCAGAGTGATGTTCTGTGGTATTCTCGCTCCAACTACACCATGAGATTTCGAAAGCGCAGGTAAACCTCGTTGGTCTCCTCCTCGCGGTGGAAATTGTTCTTGGTCGATGTTGAAGTTTGGTGCCTTCTTCCTGTATTTTTCAATCAAAGCATCCGTTATCTTGGGGAACTCCAAAACTCGAATACTTGGTTCGCAATCGCTCCAGATAGAATAAAAAGCATTTTCCTTTAATCGAACACGTTCCGCTTCTCCTTCGTCATACCAACTGCGAAATACATCGATGGTTTCATAATTCAGAGACATTGCGGTGGAGGATTCATTCATCGAGCCGGAAAAAGCTATCTTATTTCCGGCAGCATCTTCGATAATGCCCATCTTTTCGTGGTACATACCGATTCCTTTGGCATCCTCTGTGTAGGCAATTCGGATATCCAGAACTCCATTTGCAATAAGGTTTGCCAAAAGGTTAAGTCGCTCCATTGAGTAATAGTCAGTATGCTCATCCGACAACTGGCCTAAAAGAGCGGCCTCAATCACCTCATCGCGATCTGCATATCCCTTTTTGATTGCTTCAATGTCATCATCGGACAAATACGGCGAGGCTACAATCTGAATTCTGCCACCATGACTGGCTAAATCAGCAATACCTTTCGATATTTCAATTAGAGAAGACGAAGAGAAAAATCCCACGGCTCGCTTGTAGGATACAGCTTCTTTGAGCAGGGGAACATAGAATTTCTGCACCACATTGTCAATTAGAGATCGATATTCAGTTTTTATGGTGTGTTCCTGAAAACTCATATGTATCTCTCCTCACAGGTTTTCTTCGATGTAATCAAGAGCTTGTCGGAGTTCTTCGAAATCTTCTTCTGAGGTAAAGTAACCCACGCTAAAACGAATCGTTCCCGCCGGATGCGTACCAATAAATTGATGTGCAAGAGGTGCACACTGCAAACCGGTTCTGACAGCGATGCCGCAGCGGTCAAAAATCTCTCCAACACTATCGCTGCTGATGCCTTCAACCAAGCAGGAAACTATTCCCACATAATTGCAACCGGGATAATTGCCGACAATCTTAATAAACCAGTATTCCTGAAGCAACGCAATCAATTTGTTTCGGTGCTCTTGCTCTTTCTGCCAGATAGTTTCGATACCTTGGTCTAACCCCCATTTTAGGGCTGCGTTCAAGCCCGCAATGCCAGAGATATTCATCGTTCCCATTTCATATCGTTCAGGCAAGCTCTGAGGCATATTCTGTTTAGCAGACTCGAAACCCGTACCACCGAACAGAATTGGGGGCAAATCGATTGCAGGCTCCATAATAAATCCGGAAATACCCGTAGGGCCGTACAAAGTTTTGTGACCTGCGAACACCGCAAAATCAAACACATTAAGCCCGAGATTGCAGTCTACAAGCCCAGCAGTCTGTGCCATATCTATTACAGTAGTTGCACCAAACTTTTTGGCTAACGAACAGATTTCGGTTATAGGCGCAATTAATCCTAACACATTACTCGCATGGCTCATAATCACTAAGTCCGGGCACACTGATTCAAACTGGTATCTCATTCTATCCAAGTCATATTTAAAATCCTGAGAAACAGTAAGTTGATGGACAGAAATAGTACCAGCTTCCTCAAAATGATGCAAAGTCCGGGTTACCGCATTATGTTCAAACGGACTGATATAGATGGTCTTAGCACCTTTGCAAATCAGTCCCTGGATGATAATGTTTAGTGCTATCGTTGCGGTAGGCGTAAAAACAACTTGCTTTGCTGGGCAGTGCAGAAGTTCTTGTACCAATGCCCTTGTTTCACCAATCAGGGCATTGGCACTTTGCGCAAGGTTATAACGGCCTCTTCCTGCGTTGGCACCGTTCAATCTATAAAACTTATCCATGCTGGTATAGACGACTTCCGGCTTGGGATAGGTTGTCGCCGCATTGTCGAAGTAGGCCATTATTTCCCCTCCTAACACAATTCTTTCAGTATGTCCATAATGATTTGACGTTTTTCTTGCTCAGTGATAGACTGTCCCATCGATTCAAGGGCGTCAGTGACCATGTTAAAGAGCAACTTGCCTCGTTTACCATAGTCAATGTGAGAAAATCTCTTTGTAACTGATTGACCATCCTCGCTAACGAAAGTGACCTGATAAGCGTCTGCCGCCACATTCTCTTGTGCAGTTTCCGCACTCCGATAAGCTTCTGCGGTTACTTTGTATTTCTTTACATTGGCAACAAAACGCTCGTACGTGCTACTATCCCAGTCTTCTAAGCGAAGATCTGTGGCTGTTTTGGCAAGGCGGGCAATAAGTGTTTCCTCGTCGTTCGTTGCCGTTTTGAACAGGCCGAGACACTTTTCTGTGCCATCGGTAAACAACTGCTCGAAAGCTCTTTCGTCAAGGCTCTCGCACCAATCCTTGATTACAGATGTAAGCGAAGCAGCTTTAAGGCTACTGGAACTCTGCGATGCAGAAAAAATCTCTTTTACCGTTTGAATAAGATCTTTTTTAAGTTGCGCTATGCAATGATCATAGTATTTCTTTGCAGCAGCGATATTTTCCGCCAAACCAACGCTAAATTGGTTGGTATAATCGAACGCTGTTGGAAGCTTGTCAAACAGCAATTCATGCCCACCAGCGCTGTTCTTTAACAACCGCAGCATGGCTAAATAACGTTTATCAACCTTCTGTCCTTTTACGCTGCGCTTGAGCTCCTTTGCATATTTAGGCAATGCCATATACCAGCGTTTCATTGCAGACACTACATAATCATAGGCATTAACCAGTTTTTCGGCCTCAATTACATAATCAGAGAAGATATCTGCAAGTCGCTGGATAAACTCTGCCTTTTCAGGATCCCAATCCAAATATGCTAATGTGAATCCATCCGGGTTAGCATTTACTTGAAGCAATGTATCAGCAGTAATAGAAACTTGTCCGAATCTGTCTTGTAAAATCAGCTCTTGCTTAAACTCATGGAACACTGCCGCCAAGTAAATGGGGATAAGCCCCTTACGTAAACCGATATGATTTTCTGGTGCTGCCAAGCGACGATACAGCACGCCAAAAGACACACTACCAGCAACTTTGGTCTCCTGAATGAAGCCAACGATGGTCATCAACATGTTTCTAATCAGCTCATCATCCGGCTTCAACTCAATACGAACAAGAGAATTATCTGTTACGAGAACCCCTGTCCGCAAGAGCGTGCTTCTCATAATAGAAACTTCCTGGCCAGAACCTGACAGACCGAGGTTGTGTTCCAACTCATTTCTAAGTAATCCGGCAATTATTTTACTTCTGCTGTTGCTTGCGATAGAAGTAATGTCATTGCGATTAATCGCTTCGTTGTTGACAACTGGTGTAAGGGAATACACATCGTCGCAAATGTCTGACAGCAACCCTGTAAGCGCAGCTTTTCGAGTAATGGACATCTCTTCGCCCATGTAAATGTAAGTGGACTTAAAGTTTTCCGGGTGTGTGTAAGTGCTTATAAAGTCAGAAATCACTTCGCGAAGGTCCTCGTATACGACCTCATATTCGTCAAACAGGATTTTGTCTCCGGATGCCTGTTCTCTCAGCAATGACACAGCATTAAATTCTTGGATGATCTCAGTGATCTCTTTATACTTCTTAGGAAGGATGAAAAGGAAACGTTGATGACTGGCGCTGGATTGAAGCAGTTCATCATGAAGTCGACTGATAGATTCATCGCTCTTGGGAATAACGCCGTACACTACACCATCCGCATCTATTGCTTCACCCTTTATAGTCCAGTCAGTATCCGGGCGAACTTCATCCTCATCGATAAACTCAAAAGAAAAATAGCGAGTCATTTCTCTCTCGTCATTGTAACGAGAGGGATAAATATAGTTATCAAAATTTGAAGCATTCAAAGTTGCTTTTGTTGAAACTTTTCCGCCCACTGCCGCAAGGGTATCTCGAATCTTTTGACCGATATCAACACCCGATGTCTGCTTTAAACGCAAATAATCATTGCTTCTCTTTAAGTAAACAACATATTCTTTCTCGATAAGGTTGGCGATTGCTTCCTCAATTTCTTCAACAGTATAGTTTATAGAGAAGATACCGACGATTTCGTCTTTGGTCGGCTTCAGTTTTTCAAACTGCTCCAAAACATAAATGAGCGACAGCGTTTTTACGATTTTACTTTCCAGAGATTCCTGTTGAAGTTTTGGCAGAATGGCTGTGGTTAGTAAATATGTTTGATGGATCTCGCTGGTATAAACCTCTTTTCTAAACAGCGGCTCAAAGTAATCGTAAATTTCATCCGGGGTAATTACATCAAAACATTGGTCATCATAACTTGCGAGGAATTCCGGCAATGTAGATGTACCCATTGCAGACAAGAAAGTAAACAAAGTCCTTTCGTTCTGAGCAACTCGTTCAGACAATCTCGGAAGAACATATGTCGAAACAGGATGCAGCGGATAACAGGAGTAGAGGATATGCTTTAAGTCCTTTCTTGTAGCATCTGCGAACATCGCGTGATTTGCATAGCGATGTTTTACGCTATCAAACTCTCCTTTATGATGCTGACAAAACTCCGCCCAAAGAGCGGCATCTTTTTGAATCACAGACGCAATGATTTCATAGGTCTGGGTAAAGTTGTTATTCAGGTGGATATGTTTAAAACGCTCAGATACTCCCCTCCAACCATCGACCTTCTGCTTGGGCAAAGCATCAATATAATTGGCAATTTCTTTATGAGAAATCAGCATCAAATGAATTTGATTCTGACCGCTGCGATTACACTTTTCGGCAAAATCCTGCAGCATCTTTGTATCGCTGACAGAAGCCTCAGAGATATTCGCCTCTAAGAACTTACTGAACTCATCATAAACAACATAAATACCAGTATATCCTTTTGAACGCAATCCCCGAACAGCACTTTCATACAGTTCTACAACGTCAAAGCCAAGAAACGGACTGAATACGCTGCCAGCGGTCAGTGTGGGGTAAATGCGTTCAAATTTCTCATATGTGGTAGTACTATAATCTTCAAGATCTTCAATGAATTTCCCGATAGGTTCATCAATCGCCTTTTGCAGCTGCAAATAGGTATCTGGGAAATCAGTTTTCCACCGCTGAATCACTGCAACTGCTGCCTTGTAGTTGGTTTCCGGCATAATATCCAGCAGTTCATTTTCTGCCAATGTTCTCTGAAGTGCCAGTAGAAACGCCTGCGAAAGGCTGGTATTACTACCATTAATAATTACAGGAAGAAGTTTTTGGTCACTTTCATAATAATTCAGCACATACTGATGCAGTCGCTCGTTACTCTCCAATTTCGGCAGAAGCTTTTCAAACAGGGATATATCCTTTTTCACCAAAATGGAGAGGATCATCAGAATAATATGTGATTTTCCCTTTCCGTAGGCGCCAATTAAAACTCGAGCCCTTTCAGTAGAGGTAATTCGAGTGCTCAAAAGAATATCCTCGAGAAGAGTAAGTGCTGATTGAGTCGGTATGAAATTCTTGAGTTTGTCATCATTGTTCAGGTCATATCCAATATTCACAGAATACTGAAAACCCGAAGCAACAGAAATCATATTACTCATTTCCGTGTTCTCCTAATCTTACTCTTCAATACTTGCATAATACATTTCTACGCATTCTTGAAATGTTCGCTGATTGCTTAAGCGGACAATGTCCAAACCAGCTGTTCTGATAATTTTAATCTCGCCAGTTTTTTCTGCCCGATGGAGTACATCAAGCATTGTAATCGCATCCATGTTAAAAATTCGGCCAATGTTGCACGGAGCTGTCAGAAGCTCGTTTAATGCGATTTCCTCTCTGCCTGCTACTTGATCCACGATGACCGCCAGAATAATCCAAGGACTAAAGCTCTTAGCCGCCGGGATTGATTTCTTGTAAGTGCGTTTTTCCTTACTCAAGATATCGATAAATCCCAGTTCTCCAAACGGGCAGTCTATGTTATTTTCGGGAGATATCCTTCCAGGGGCTGATTTATATCTTGGCAAATAGGTATTTACAATGCATGCAAAATCATCGTTGAGGGAACGAAGCGCAACAGAAATATCTTCGTCACTCATCAGCACATAACTCTGCAGAGCAGAAACAAAATCTTCTTTTGTGAACTCGGTCATCTTGAATTCATTGAAGAAAAAGTACCATGCTGTTGCCTCTTCTTTATTAGAGGCCAATTTATAATGCAAGAGATGGAGCGTCCCAAGCTCTTCAATGTACCGGTCATGCTCATAAATCTGGTTGCCAAGCTCCGTAAAGGTCTGAACGCGCCGTCCTGTCGCAGGCTCCTGTGTTACCCCAACAGCTTGCAGCCAGTAGCGTAGGGCCTTTACCATATTCGTACCAATGCCAAGTACATCCGTTGGATTTTCGTCCCGAGAGACAAAGACATCAGCTCTATTGTGGACATACTTCATGCCCTTGCTCAGCCAACCTTTTCTAATGAAAAATGTATCATGGGCACGAAATTTCATTGCCATCGATACATACCTCCCAATGTCCTACTTTGTTCTTAGATATTTATCCATCATGCAGCCACCGTCCAAATATTTGGCAGTAACACACATTTTGCATCGTACACACTTATCAGGGTTAATATAATAGCTATCACCAACGATAGAAATAGCTCCCGCCCGACAGAGTGATTCGCACTTTAAACATTTACGGCAGGCGTTGAACTTACGAATCTGATATCCAATCATGCGTTGCAAAGACTCGTGATCCGCCACATTCATAGTTCTTACTTTTATAGCATGTTTATATCCGTCTTGGCCAAATGGCTGGATGGAAATGATAGGAACATTGGCTTTGATATCAAGAACCAAAACTTCGTTTAAGAGTTTTTGCCCCAATTCCGGGGCAACTCTCCCGAACGGAGTAAACATACCTATCAAATCATTGTCCAAGGGGCGCACTAAGCTGTAAATTTTTGCGTGATCTTCCGTAGTGCAATTTGTAAACCGAATTTTCACATCGCCAGCTGCGGCAAGGCCATTTCCGCCCTGGCGGGCCTTCCATTTTCCGGTGTCAACATATACTTCAGCATCCGGCTTTCCGATTTTTTCGGCAAACCTTATCAGAAAGTTTCTCCACTTTTTAGACTGTTCCGGCATATAGATTCTGGATAAGAACTGTGCACGCTGGTTGTTGTTTGGACAGCACCAGCAGCCTACACGATCGTACCCCAATTTATATGCATCGTTAAAGTCTACCTTTTCGGATAGAATATAGAGCCAAATATCAAAGTCTTTCCAAAAGAAAATCGGAGACGCAACTGTTTGTTGCTGGATTTTTACGGACTCTGCATTATCTTCAATACGGTTATACTTGCTCCGGCTCACAGACTCCGATTTTCTTATTCCATAAAAGGTCAGAATCTGCTGATTGCGGTACAAACTGTTTATGACTCTGGTAATGGGACCAGTCTTAAACATGGAACAGCACCAACGCATCATTCTCGCTGGTGGACCGATGTCTTCACAAACATCGTAAAAAATCTGTTCTCTATTTTTTGCGACTTGGAAAATTGCAAGAGGGTGGCTTTCTCTATATCTTGCTGCGTATTCGATTGTTGATGGGAACTCTAATGTTGTATCGCCAAAAATATGAACCAAGCTCGGATTACCAAGAGTTTTAATGACGATATCTGCTGTTACTGTAGAATCCTTGCCGCCGGAAAACGACAGCACGATATGTTCCTCATCATATTTTTCTGTTGCTTTCTTGATAAATGTGTAAGCTTCATCTTTGAGATAATGTAATCTTAGTTTATTTGCTTTGATAAAACTGGCAATATGCTTATCAAAATACTCATAAGTATTCTGGCCTTTATTTTGCTCAAGCGCTTTAGATAAGGCATCTGTGTTGGCTTCCTGGAATGTTTTACTTGGGATCGAAACAGATTTCCCATTGATATAATACCGACTATTTGCTGCCCATACAGACTTTTCGACATAGGTAAATGGTTCCTCACCCAAAAGCAATTCGAGCAACAATCGTTCCTCCGGAAATACAGGTCGCAAATCCGCAGAGAGATACTGCATTTTTCTCTTGCACAAAGGGCAGAATCCCTTGTCAGCTTGTGTTGCTACTTGAATAACTGGAGTTTCACAATGAGCGCACCAATATACCTCGGTAGGAATATCTTCAATTGTCGCAGAGCCGCAAACCGGGCAGAGTTCTTCGTTTGTTTCAATATTACAGGTTTTACACCACATTTTTGATTCTCCCACACATCAGTGTCATCAAGATGTGTATACGCTATTTCTATATTTTAATCTATAGTAGCATACTTTTGGTCCATTAAAACGGACAGTACTTAATGTGCACTTTAGATCTGATTGCCCTTTTTACGCGCATCTATGGGTTTCTCGGCGTCCTTTGGGATGGCCCATGATTTTCCGAACTTTGTCAAGCCCGGAATTCTGCCTTGAGCGCACAGAACCTGGACCCGCCGACGGGTGATTCCCCATTTTTTAGCAACTTCTGCAATTGAAATGTAATCCATATTCAAACTCCATCAAGACGAAATAGCCCTACTATATAGCTGGGTCACTCTTAAAATACAGCCAACGCCTATCATAAAAAGGGACAACCCTCGCATTTGTATCACCGTTCTCGGAAAAACAGTCTGATACTCCGAGTTTGTTAGGGAAATTATATACCATTTGGCGAACAATTGCAATCGCGAGCTTTCATTATCCCCCTACATTTCGGCACCGCTTATAAGCTCATAACAACACATGAATTAGGAGACCGTATATTTTCTTGAGCCGTTAAAAAAACGGTTGAACCTCCGGGCAGTCAGAGCTACAATGCCAACACCTCATAGCGAGGACAAACTGATTGGAGGTCAAATGATGAATTATGAAGTGAACCCGTGTCAGGACTATGAATCGATCACCATTGATGAACTGAAAGAGCGAACCAGTAGCCTATTGAATCTGGTAACGGAGGAGCAACGACCGCTGCGCGTATGCATGAATAATGGCAAGGAGTTTCTGTTGTGCCCTCAGGACCTGCTCGCCCCTATCTGTGACGCTGACTTTCGTTTGATCCTGCTGTCGGCAATACGGTATGCGATGGGCAGAAACACATATATGCCCGCGGTAGTTTCCGATTATATTAAGCGCCACATTCGGTTTCCGGACGATAAGTTTCTTGTGTTGGCTGCCGATGATATCCGGCGGCACCTTGAAGACTACGCAGAGCATGAACCGTATCTGAATCTTTGGCAGAACCTTTTATGTGCGCTTGAGGCAGAGCAGAGAGCGCGTGCCACTCGTCAGGCAAGGAAGATTAGGTCTTGCCCGACCTGCGGGAAGCCCTCGCTTTGAGTGCCAATCGAAAAATATTCACGATAAAATTATGATGAAAGTCAACAATGTTTTCCTCGCAGGGCGCAGATACTTTCCCTTACTCCGGGTAAGCTTTTCCTTAA
>CAKQHU010000021.1 GCA_934234275.1 uncultured Phascolarctobacterium sp. | reverse complement strand
GCCAAAATTTTGTGGCGCTGCTCGCGGTAGTAGTTTTTCATTTTGTTGATATGGCGTTCAAAATAGCCTTCGGAAATAAAGCGTGCCAGTGTGTACTGCTCAAAGCTAGATACGGTGCAGCTGTAAAAGCTCATGGTTTGCTCATAGCGTTCCAGCAGGCGCGGCGGCAGTACCATGTAGCTGATGCGTAGCGATGGTACCAGGCTTTTGGAGAAGGTGTTCATGTAGATGACACGGCTTTGCGTATCCTGTGCGTATAGTGGCAGGATGAAGCGTCCGGTGTAACGGAATTCGCTGTCGTAATCATCTTCAATTATATAGCGCTTGCGGATGCGGTTAACCCATTCAAACAGCTCTAGCCTGCGCGTTACGGGCATGACAATGCCGGTGGGGAAGTGGTTGGCGGGGGAAAGATGCACAACGTCGGCACCGCTTTCCTCCAGCTTATCAATCATCAGGCCGTTGTCATCAATGGGGATGTACTTCCAGGGATTACCGAAGCTGGCGGAGATGGAGGCAAATTTTTTATAGCCCGGTTCTTCGATGGCGAAGGTGCAGGCGTGGCCGAACATTTGCAGCAGACGGCCGTAAAGATATTCCGTACCGGCGCCGATGATAATTTGCGAAGGGTCGACCTGCATAGCGCGGTTGTGTGCCAGATAGTTGGCAATAGCCTTGCGCAGCTCGTAGACACCTTTGTAGGGAACGGTTTTGAGCAGTTCTTCGTTGTGCACGGAAAGCGTTTCGCGCATCAGGCGTGTCCATGTAGCGAGTGGGAAGTTTTGCAGGCTGATGCGGTTAGCCTTGAAGTCGGCAAAGTATTCACGCTCCGCTGCCTCCGGCAGCATTGCTGCTGCAGCCTTGCGGCGCACACGGTAGCTGCTGACGTCTTCTACGAAGTAGCCTTTCTTTTCGCGCGAGGTGATGTAGCCTTCTACCGCCAGCTGGGCGTAAGCGTTGGCCACGGTGATGATGCCCACGCTCAGATGCTGTGCCAGCGTGCGCTTGGAGGGCAGGCGTTCGCCTGCCTGCAGCCTGCCGCTGATGATGTCCTGACGGATGCATTGGTATAAGTAATCATAGAGCGGTGTGCTGCCGCGTTTATCTAAATCATATGTTAACATGAGTGATATTTCTCCTTGGTTCTAAAATATTTTTGCTTTTTGATTCTTTTAATAGAACCATTTTGATTATACAATAGTGACATCACAAAAACAAGTCCCATCACAATGGCGTGAAGGGCAAGAGCCAAATGAGGAGGTTTATCATTATTATGGAAAAAGTAAAATTACAAGCACAATATGGTTTATATATTAACGGACAGTGGCGCGACGCATCCGACGGCGCAACCTATAATGCGGAAAGTCCTGCAGACGGCAGCCATCTGGCAATTTGTGCCCAAGGCACTCGCGAAGATGTAGAGGCAGCATCCGCAGCAGCATGGGAAGCCTTCAAAACCTGGAAAAAGACTACTCCGGCACAGCGTGCTGCTTTGCTGAATAAAATTGCTGATATTATTGATGCTAACAAGGAGCATTTGGCAATGGTAGAAAGCATGGATAACGGCAAGCCGATTCGTGAAACCATGAATGTGGATATTCCGATGGCAGCAGAGCATTTCCGTTATTTTGCCGGCTGCATCTTAGCGGAGGAAGGTCAGGCATCCGTACTTAACGAGCAGTTCCTGTCCATCATCCTGCGTGAGCCTATCGGCGTAGTCGGTCAGATTATTCCCTGGAACTTCCCGTTCCTGATGGCAGCGTGGAAGTTAGCGCCGGTGCTGGCAGCAGGCGACTGCACCGTACTGAAGCCTTCCAAGGAAGCAAGCCTTTCCATTCTGGAATTTGCCCGTCTGATTGACGGCGTACTGCCTGCAGGTGTTTTCAATGTTATTACCGGCGCGGGCAGCAAAACCGGTCAATATATGCTGGAGCATAAGAATTTTGCCAAGCTGGCCTTCACCGGCAGTACCGAGGTTGGCCGCAATGTAGGTTTGGCGGCGGCAGAACGCATTATCCCGGCAACATTGGAGCTGGGCGGCAAGAGTGCCAACATTTATTTTGATGACTGCGATTTTGATCAGGCCATCGACGGCGCTCAATTAGGTATTCTCTTTAACCAAGGTCAGGTATGCTGCGCCGGCAGCCGTATCTTCGTGCAGGATACCATTTATGATAAATTCGTACCGGCTTTAGTCAAAGCCTTCAACAAGGTTAAGGTGGGCCTGCCGTGGAATGATGATACTCAGATGGGTTCTCAAATCAACGAAACCCAAATCAAGAAAATCTTGAGCTATGTTGAAATTGCTAAGCAAGAGGGCGCTACTATTGCCTGCGGCGGTGAACGCTTTACCGAGGGCGAGCTGGCCAAGGGTGCCTTCATGAAGCCGACGCTGATTACCGATGTAACCAACGATATGCGTGTGGCGCAGGAGGAAATCTTCGGACCTGTTGCCGTAGTTATCAAATTCCACGATGAGGATGAGGTTGTGGCTATGGCTAATGACAGTGAATACGGTCTCGGTGGCGCTGTCTGGACTAAGAATATCAACAAGGCTATCCGTGTGGCACGTAACGTGGAAACCGGCCGTATGTGGGTGAATACCTACAATCAGATTCCGGAGCATTCTCCCTTCGGCGGTTATAAAACCTCTGGTATCGGCCGTGAAACTCACAAGATGATTTTGAACCACTATACACAAGTGAAAAATATTATGATTAATCTCAGTTATGCTCCTTCTGGGTTTTATCCTCAGGACTGACGATTAATAAACAGGATTATTCCTGATTAGTTGCGCAAAAAAAGCTCCGGCAGTCGCCGGAGCTTTTTTGCTGGAAGCATTACGCTTATTTATCTAATTTTGCATTATCTAAAAATGCTGTGCCGAATTGCGTGTAGTTCATTTCTGCACCGCGCAGGTCAGCGTATTCCAAAACTGCCTTATCCAGCAGCGCCTTATCCAGCTTGCTGTTGTTCAAATTGCTGTGGCCCAGCTTGCTGCTGCGCAGGTCTGCTTCCGTCAGGTCGCTGCGCTCCAGATGAGCGCTGTAAAGATTAGCGCCATGAAAAACTGCGTTTTTCAGGCTGGCACGACGCAACCAGCTATAGGGCAGGTTGGCGAAGCTGAAGTCAGCGTAATCAGCCTGTATGCCGTCCATAGAAGCCTCCTGTGCTTTGACCTGCTGCAGATTAGCGTTCAGCAGGTGTGCGCCACGCAGCTGGCAGCGGTTGAGATATGCTCCCTGCAGGCTGGCGTTAGTAAAATCGCTGCCGGAGGCATTGGCATAGCGGAAGTTGGCATATGCCAGGTTGGCACCGCGCAGACTGGCGTTGGGCAACAGAGCGCTCTGGAAGCAGGCATCCTGCAGCTTGGCTTTGTCCAGCTTGGTAGAGTCCAGACGTGCTTCCGTAAAATCGGTGTTGGTAAAATCGCGTCCGGATAAATCCATTCCGGATAAATCGGCACCGGAAAGGTCGCCGCCGGGGCAGCTTGCTCCGTTCAGTACCGCATTTAAATCACTGTTACTGTAAGCAAGGGCTGTGCTGCTTAAGCCGAGAGCCAGAATGGTAAGCACCGTCTTGAAAATATTCTTACGCATTTTGGCCTCCTGCATAGCTTTCTGCTTCATCAAGCAGAAGCTCCATCTGCTTGGGATCGTCCGGCAGACAGTCGATAATCTTCCAAGGCTTTACTTCGGCAAAATCCTCAGGCTTATAGCCGGAGCCTTCCAAAATAATCAGGCATGGAGCACCGATGGCATTGGCGCAGCGCACGTCGTTAGGTGTATCGCCGATGAAAATAAGCTCGTTGGGCTTGGCCTGCTCGTTTTGCATATACAGGCGGTGGAAAGCGACCTTAGCCAGCATTTCACGGTTTTCGCTGATTTCGCCGAAGACGCTGTGTTCATGGTTAAAATATTGGTCCAGACCGAAATGCTGCAGCTTGAGATGGGCGCCGGTGCTGGTGTTGCCGGTGAGCAGGCAGTTGCAGTAACGGCTATCCGGCCGGCAGAAGTATTGCAGTGTTTTCTCCACGTTTTTCAAAACACGGCCTTTGTGCAGCGGCAGCTGTTTGGGAAGCTCCATATGGTAGCGGATAAGCAGGCCTGCTGCTTCCGCACTGTTGCAGCGTCCGCGCAGACGGGTGACAACGCTTTTGATGATGTCAGAGTCAGTGCGTCCTGCCAGTGACTTGTTGAAATCGAAGGCATCCAGAAAATAATAATCCTTGATAACCTTAATCATGGCATCCTTGCCGGCACCGCCGGACAGAATGAGGGTGCCGTCTACATCCCACATTAAATACTTCATGTGAAAAATCTCCTTTGGTTTAAGAAAAAACAGGGGCTGTTCATACAACCCCTGGAAAAGTTTATCTGATAGTCCCGTTTAGATGCCACGGGGCTTGAGCATCATTTTTTTCAGTTGAGCGCCGACGTTTTTGGTAACGTTCTGGGTACGGCGGATGAATTTGATGTTGGAACGGTGGTTAGGCTTCATATCATATTTGCTGCCGAAATCGCCACGGTCCAGCAGGGTAATCTTGGCTTTGTCGCAATCAAAAGCGCTGCGCAGATAGCGTGCCATTCCCGCAGGGTCGGCATCGTCGTAGCAGCTGAAAATATCCGCAGCAATAAAACCGAGCTTAGGATATACATGCAGAGTTACATGACCTTGTTTGCAGAGTGCGGAGATGGAATATTCGCTCTGGCCTTCTTCCTGACAAACAAGCAGCTCGCGGCTGTTCATACGGTATTCATCGCAGCCTTCCTGCAGCAGAGTCTTTGCCTTTTCGGTGTCGTTGACTTCGTTTACGCCGCAGTTATACATATCTATGGCTATTAATTTTCCTGTAAATTTTTTGGGTTGCATGTGTAAAACTCCTCATGTTTATAGTTACAATAATACAAAGCCGGTTCAGGCGCAGGGCGCTGATTTGCCGGAAACAATATATAGTGCATATCTCATTCAATTATAGCGAAAATTATAATACTTGTAAAGTCAAATTGCTATCCTAATTGAGAAAACTATGTTATAATAATAGCTATAGTTAAAACATTTGTTTTGTGTGGCGGTGAGAAAATGGAAAAGCTGGAAGCGATAGTTGATGATATAGTGTTTCAAAGCGATGACGGCATGTTCAGCGTGCTGCGTATGGAAAGCAAGGCGCAGGGACGCTTTACTGCTGTTTATCATGGTAATGCGCCGTACATGGGCGAAAATGTGGCTATGGAAGGCAACTGGATTGAGCATGCCAGATTCGGCAGACAATTTGATATAAAGTCACTGCAGGTGTTGCAGCCTACCTCGGTAGCAGGCATTGAACGCTTTCTGGCTTCCGGCGCGGTGAAGGGAGTCGGCCCGGTGACGGCGGCAAGAATTGTGGAGGCCTTCGGAACGGATACACTGGAAATCATGGGCAGCTATCCCGAGCGTCTAGCGCAGATACGCGGCATCAGCGCCAAAAAGGCTGCCGCTATCGGTGAATCGTACAGCCAGCTTTCCGGTCTGCGCGAGCTGATGGTGTTTTTGGAAGCGCACGGCGTGAGCAGCGGTTATGCAGCCCGCCTGCAGGCAACCTACGGCGCTACGGCGATTACCCGCATTAAAGAAAATCCCTACAGCCTGGCTGAGGATATTACCGGCATTGGTTTTAAAACTGCGGACAGAATTGCCATGGCTATGGGCATGGAGCATGACTGCGAGGAACGCTTGCGCGCAGGCATTGCTTATGCGCTGACGCAGGCTGCAGGCGTGGGACACACCTGCGTGCCGGAGGAGCTTTTGGTGCGTGAAACGGCAAGAGCATTGGCGGTAGATACTTCCATGGTGCAGGATGTTTTCAGCAGCCTGCTGGAGCAGGATTTGCTGCGCATGGAAGAAATGGGCGGTATTCGCCTGATATATCCGGAATATCTTTATACGGCGGAGGTGCAGACCGCACGCCGCCTGCTGAAGCTGCGTGACCAGGCGAAGCCGGTGACACGCGTGAATGCGGACGAGGTTATTGCCAAGTGGGAGCGTGATGCGGGGATTACGTTGGCAGAGGCGCAGCGGCAGGCAATTTATGCTTCGCTGGAGCATGGCGTTTTCGTTCTCACTGGCGGTCCCGGTACAGGTAAAACAACTGTCGTTAAGGGTATTTTGAACGTTCTGGAGCAGGCAGGCTGCCGCATTCTGCTGGCTGCGCCTACCGGACGCGCCGCACGCAGGCTAGCTGATTCTGCCGGCCATCCGGCGGCAACGGTGCACCGTCTGCTGGAATACCAGCCTACGGGTGACGGCCTGTGCTTCGGCAAGGATGACAGCGATCCTCTGGATGCGGAAGCGATTATAATCGACGAGGCTTCGATGCTCGATATCAGCCTGACCTATCATCTGCTTAAGGCAATTCCCGGCGGCTGCCGTCTGATTTTCGTCGGTGACGTGGACCAGCTGCCGTCCGTGGGAGCTGGCTCGGTGCTTAAGGATATGATCCGTTCGGGCAGAATGCCTGTTGTACGTCTGGAAAATGTTTTCCGTCAGGCAGAGGTCAGTCCGATTGTCCGTAATGCGCATAAGATTAACCGTGGGCAGATGCCGGAGTTTCTTGCCGGTGCCGACAGCGAGTTTGCGCTGGAGGAGTTTGCCAACGAGCGGGATGCTGCGGAATTTGTAGCACGTACCTATGCCCAGCTGACGTCCGGCGGTGACTGGCGCAGGGTGCAGGTGTTGACGCCGATGCATAAGAATCCCTGCGGCGTACAGAATCTGAACAAGCTGCTGCAGCAATATATCAATCCGCCGTCTGCAACCAAGCCTGAGGTGAACATACCGGGTAATGTGCTGCGCGTGGGTGATAAGGTGATGCAGATTCGCAATAATTACGAAAAAGATGTTTTCAATGGTGATATCGGCCGCGTCAGCAGAATAGACGGAAAAAATGTTACGGTGTCCTTCCCGGAGCGTCCGGAGGGTAATTACGTTACCTACGCTCAGGGTGAGGTGGAGGAGCTGCAGCTGGCCTACGCTATGAGCGTGCATAAGTCGCAGGGCAGCGAATATCCCTATGTTATTTTGCTCATGGTGCAGAGTCATTACATCATGCTGCAGCGCAATTTGCTGTACACGGCTGTGACCAGAGCCAAGGAAAGAGTGCTGATTGTCGGCAGCAAAAACGCGGTGCGTACCGCTGTGGAAAATGACAAGACGAAAAGGCGTTACAGCCTGCTGGCTGAGCGCCTGCAGGAAAGCAGCGAGGTGTTCTGATGCATCGTTTATTAAGAGATTTTGCTTATTACGGGCGTGTGGCGAAGGAGCTAATCTTTCCCAGACGCTGTGCTGTGTGTGTGACTAATATTGACAACGGCTACGTCTGCGAGCAGTGCCGCAAGGAATATCTGCTGCAGCGTCAGCTGCCATGCTGTCCGCGTGAGGAATATCTGGCGGGACAGGCAGCACCGCTGCCGACGGATGTGCTGTACAGCGTGCTGCTGCTCTATAAATATGAGGGCGTGTTTAAGGATGCGTTGCATAAAATAAAATTTGACGGCGAGGCAGGCTGGCTGCCGTTGCTGCGCGAGGAAGCGGAGCTTGCTCTGCCCGCGGCTAAAATGCGCTGGCTGCAGCAGTTTGACCTTATTACCTGCGTACCGACTGCGCTCGAGCGACGCAGGCAGCGTGGCTTTGATGTGCCGCAGGAGCTGTTTGCTGGCCTTTTGGAAGGACGCAGCGTGGGCATGGAGGTTTTGCTGGAGCGGGTGCGCCATACGGAGCCTTTGTACGAGCTGAAGCCGGAGGAGAGAAAGCAGGAGCTGGCAGGCTGTTTTGCTCTGCTGCCTCATGCCAGGGTGCGCGGCAAGCATGTATTGCTCTGCGACGATATTTATACTACGGGCAGCACGTTTGCGGAAGCGGCACAGGTGCTGCTGGACGCAGGTGTGGCGCGCGTATCGGCGCTGGCGCTGTGCGCGGCGCAGGCTAACTGGGAGTGACTTTTTGTTGATGCAGAAATTAAAGAATTATTGGCGGCGTGAGCCTGTTTTGTGTATAGCGGTTATTTTGACTGCTGTAAGCAGCCTTTACAGCAGGCCGCAGCTTGCCTATATAGATTTTGACGTGCTGGCGATACTGCTTTCGCTGATGCTGGTGGTGGCGGAGCTGAAGGAGATACGTTTTCTGGACTGGCTGGCGGTGGAGCTGCTGAACAAATGCCGCAGCAAACGTCAGCTGGAGCTGGTGCTGTTGGCAGTTACCTATATCAGCTCGATGTTCGTGACGAATGACGTGGCCTTGCTGACCTTTGTGCCGTTGGCGCTGGTTATCGGCAAAACCTTAAAAATGGATATGGAACGGATTATTATCCTGCAGACGCTGGCTGCCAATCTCGGCAGTATGCTGACGCCGCCCGGTAATCCGCAGAATTTGTTTTTATATGCGCATTATGCTTATACCGCCGGCAGCTTTTTTGCCGTAATGGCTGTACCGGGAGTAATTTCGCTGGCGTATCTGCTATTGTTATTATTTCATGGCAAGGACAGCGTGCTGAAGCTGGAGCTGCCAAAGCTGCAGCAGCCTCACAATGGAATATTGCTGCTCTTTTTGGGACTGCTGCTGTTAAACATCGGCGCTGTGCTGCATTGGTTCGACAAGCTGTGGGCTTTGCTGCTGACGGCAGGCGTAGTGGCCCTGTGCGATTGGCGCCGCCTGCGTGAGGTTGATTACAGTCTGCTCGTGACCTTCGCCGGTTTTTTTATATTCATCGGCAACATCAGCCACAGTCCTGCTGTAAGCTATTTGCAGCAATCGCTGATGGGCAGTGCGGCAGGCACGTACTTTACAGGACTGCTGGCCAGCCAGTTCCTCAGCAATGTGCCGGCGGCTATGCTGCTGGCAGGCTTGACTAAGGAAGCAGACGCGCTGCTTTTAGGCGTTAACATAGGCGGTCTTGGTACAATGATCGCTTCGATGGCGAGCGTGATTTCCTACAAATTATATGCTGCAGAGCATCCCTCGCAGGCAGGAAAATATGTACGTACCTTTTTGTACTATAATTTTCTGGGCCTGCTGCTGATAGGAGGAGCGGTTTACTTCTTTCTGTGAGAGGGGAAATGCTTTGCGGCATTTCTTTTGCTGTAATGGTAAACCAATAGCATGTAATAAGTTGACTATTTACATCACTTGCATTATAATAAAGCACGTGAAGCAGATAACGATAAGCTGCTCAGATGAAAGGAAAATGCAAAAATGTTAGAGCTTGCACATAAACTGGCGGACAGCGATGCCAAATTCTTCGGCGGCTGGGTGCTGGCAGGAGCAGAAGCGCATATTCATCAGCCTGCTGAGGCTATGGATAATCAGGTGCTGTTGGCGAAGGAACGCAAATCAATCATCCGTGTAGCGGGAACTGCGGCAGACGGCAGTTTGGCTAATGAGCTGCGAGTATTTTTGGTACTGCCTAAGCATAAATTAGGCACGAAGCCGTTGGAGCCTGAAGTGATTAAGGGCGATTTGCTGACAAAGCACTACTTTACAACACAGGAGATAGCGGATTATGTTGCCTATACCGGTGATGAAAACGTCATTCATAAGGGTGAGCATCCCATCGTGCCGGGGCTGTGCATGGCTGCCTGGCTGCAGCGTGAGCTGGCGCTGACGGAGCTGGACTGGCGCATTACCTTTGTCGCTCCTGTTTACGCAGGCGACGAGCTGTGCATCTACAGGACAGAAGGACAGCTTGCTGCTTATGTGGGAGCAATAAATGTTTTTGTAATTAAAGAATTATAGTAAGGCTGGTGTATGAAATGACAACTTCTGGTACAGAAATCAATAAGAATCATAGAGGAGCAAGCGTCAACAAGACTGCGGAAATGACTAAGATGGCGCTGATGGTAGCAATGAACTGCGTGTCCGCATATATTATTATTCCGCTGCCGTTTTCTCTTTCTCCGCTTGCATTGCAAACTCTGATTGTAAATCTTACAGGCTATGTGCTGAACGCTAAGCAGGCCTTTATGACCATGCTGGTTTATCTGCTGGTAGGTTTGGCAGGCGTGCCTGTATTTACCGGCGGCAGTGCGGGACCGGGCAAGCTGTTTGGTCCTACCGGCGGTTACATCATCGGCTTTTTGTTTACTGCTGTTTTCCTGGCATATTTCAGAGGCGAAAAATACAGCTTCAAGCGTTACGCTTTGCTTGGCTGCGTTATCGGTATTCCGCTGATTTATGTGTTCGGCGTTGTGCAGCTAAAGCTGATTACCGGTATGGGCTGGGATAAGGCAATTATGACCGGCGCTCTGCCCTTCATTCCGCTGGATATTGTTAAATGTCTGGCTGCTGCCGTAATTGCAGGACCGATTAATCGTATTTTTGCCAACAACAGATAAATAAGGTATAATTTTAGAGCTGTCAGCTATTTGCCGCAAGGCAGGTGGCAGGCAGCTCTTTTCGGATATAGAGGTGTTAAGATGGAAAATGCATATATTTTAGGAGGCCTGCGCAGCTACGTAGGCGTAGTCAACGGTATATATCGTCATATCCCGGCGGAGGTGCTGGGTGCGGAGGTGCTTAAGCAGGTGATGGAAAAATATCAGCTGCGTGAGCCCGATTATATTATTGCCGGCAACGGCGTAGGCGCCGGCGGCAATATTGCGCGCCTGATGGCTTTGACCGCAGGCGTAGATATTTCGGTGCCGGCCTTTACAGTAGATGTGCAATGCGGCAGCGGCTTGGAAAGCATTGCTATTGCTGCAGCCAAGATTAACAGCGGCGAAGCAGATGTAATTATTGCCGGCGGCTTTGAAAGCAGCTCTACGCAGCCAAGACGCGGTTATAATCCCAACCATTCCGATTATGCAGGCGATACTTGGTACAGCGTAGCCAAGTTTATGCCGGGCATTCATCGCGAAACGGTAATGCTGGAGGGCGCAGAGCTTGCAGCGAAGCGCGAGGGCATTACTAAGGAAGAAATGGACAGCTGGGTATTGCGCAGCCATGCGCTCGCAACGCAGGCGCGTGAGCAGGGACTGCTGCAGAATATTATCGCTCCGGTCTGCGGTGCCGTTAAGGATGAAGGAATCAGACCGCGGATGAGCCAGCGTCTGCTCGACAGAATGCCCAAGGTGCTGGAGGGCGGCGAATTTATTACGGCGGCCAATTCCTGCCTGATTAACGATGGTGCGGCCTTTGTGGTGCTGTGCTCGCAAAAATATCTGCAGGAGCACGGTTTAAAGGCGCAGGCCAGAGTGCTTGGCAGTACAGCCTGCGGCGGTGATCCCTTGGTAAGTCCGCGTACTGCAATTACCGCGCTGCAAAAGCTGTTGGCCAAGCATGGCCTACAGGAGCAGGATATCGCAGACTTTGAATTGAACGAAGCCTTCGCTGTAATTGATGTGCTGTTTGCCCGCAGCTTTCCGCACAGCATTGACAAATATAATGTGTTCGGCGGGGCGCTGGCCTACGGTCACCCCTATGGTGCCAGCGGCGGCATCATTACGCTGCATCTGCTGGAGGCACTGCGCCGGAATGGCGGTCGCTACGGCGCCGCAAGCGTAGCTGCCGCAGGCGGCGTAGGAACGGCGCTGCTGCTGGAAAGAGTGGAGTGAAGCAAATGGATTACTTGACCTTAATCGCACAACAAAAACAGGATAAGCTCGCTCTTATAGAGGACGAAGAAGAATATACCTATGCCGGACTGGCGCAGGCAGCGCGTGAGCTGCGTAGCCGGACGGATTTTAGCGCTCCGGCGGTTTTTATCCATGAAAGCAGCATCGCCCGTCAGTTAATCAGCTTTCTGGCATATAGCGGTACAAAAACTGTGCCGGTTATCGCTACCGAGGTGAGCAAAAATCAGCAGTTCAACTGCGAGGCTGTTCCCGAAGCTGCCTGCATGGGAGTTATGACCAGCGGCAGCACCGGCAAAAGCAAGCTGTTGTGGCGCAGCTATCATAGCTGGGCGGACTTTTTCCCGGAGCAGAACCGTGTTTTCGGCGTTGATGAGCAGACAGTAATTTTTTGTCAGGGAAGCCTGGCCTTTACCGGTAATCTTAATATTTATATGGGAGTGCTGGCGGCAGGAGGCACTTTGGTAGTGACGGAACGCTTTCGCCCGCGCCATTGGCTGCAGCTGATGCAGCGCTATGCGGTGAACGCAATTTACCTGATTCCGTCTAAGCTTTTACTGTTGCCTAAATTTCTGCGTGAGCCCGATTTGCGTGTGCGCAGTATTATCAGCGGCTCGCAGAGCATGGGCAGGCAGGAGGCGGACAAGCTGCTGCAGGTATTCCCCAATGCGGATATCACACTGTACTACGGCGCCAGCGAGCTGAATTACATTACCTACATCAAGGCCGCGGAAATGACGGATGACCGCACACTTATCGGCCGTCCGTTCAAGGGCGTGCAGGTGAGCATTTGTAATGAAGAAATTTTCATTGATACGCCTTATCATGTGGAGGAAATCTCGCTGCCGTTTTCCCTGAAGGATAGAGGACATCTGGATGAGGAAGGATGTCTGCACTTTTTGGGACGCACGGACGATATTGTGAGCGTCAACGGACGCAAGGTTTCTGCCGTCAAGGTGTGCGCTGCGCTGACGGAGCTGGAGGGCGTTGAGGAGGCTGCAGTCATCTGCCGTCATGTGGACGATGCCGATGTGCTTATTGCTTTTGTGGGGGCGGCGCGTGAATACGGCAAGCAGGAGCTGGTTAAGCTGTTGCGGCAAACCTTAGAGGATTACGAGCTGCCCAAGCAGTTTGTTTTTATGGAGCAGCTGCCGCATAACGAAAGCGGTAAGGTGGATAAATTGGCGCTGAAAAAAATGTACTTAGAGTAATTTTTGAGATATAAAATAAACCGTCGTCAGAATGTGTTGGATTGCAGGTTCTGACGGCGGTTTTTGTGTTTAGGTTTAATAAAATGCTTCGCTTACCCGATTGAAAGGGTAGGCGGAGCATTTTGCTTTCCGTGAAGATGGGCTGCCGTACTTTGTGTACGACAGCCCCTGTGCCATATGATTAGTTCTTAGTATATTTTTGCTTGTATATACTATTTACTGCTGTGCAT
>CAKQHU010000020.1 GCA_934234275.1 uncultured Phascolarctobacterium sp. | reverse complement strand
TTGAGCCAAAGTGCTTTTGCAGGTGAAACTGTTGCTTTAAATCTGGACGACGCTATGCTGCGTGCATTCCAGACCAACCCGACCGTAAGCATTGCCCAATATGAGCTGGACAGTGCCCGTGCCAGCTACAATGCTGCCCGCCAGAGCCGCGGCATCAGCATTAGCGCTAACCATACTACTCAACGCGGCGGTTATGATGATGCGCAGCAAGCTGCTCCCGGCATTTGGACCAAGGGTATCGGCAACAATCATGCCAACAGCCTAAGTGCTTCTTTGCCGATTTTTACCGGCGGTAAATTAAGCGGTACTATTAAACAGGCAAAGGCTAACTATCAATACAATGAGGTTGGCGTACAGCGCACCTATAACGAAATGCGTTCTACCGTTACCGACGGTTATTTTAATATGCTGCAGGCAGATAATATCCAGAAGCTCAGTGCGGAATCCGTTACCCGTCTGGAAGACCATCTGAAAAATGTTCAGGCACAATATGATGTTGGCGTTGTAGCTAAGGTTGACGTGCTGCGCTCTCAGGTTGAGCTGGCAAATGCTAAGCAAACCCTGATTCAGGCAGAAAATTCCTATCAGGTTGCCGAAGCGAATATGAACAAAATCGTCGGCCTGCCGATGGATACAAATCTGAAGCTCGATAATCTGCTTGTTTATAATGCTTATGATAAAAACATGGATGACTGCCTGGCTTATGCTGCCGAGCACCGTCCTGAGCTGATGCAGGCTAAATATAATGTGGATGCTGCCAAGGGTGCTTTGATGGTTGCCCGCAGCGGTCATATGCCGCAGGTTGCTGCCAGCGCTACTCAGCAATGGAGTGATACCAGCTGGCCTGGTGATGATAACGGTAAATGGGGCGTTGGCGTAAATGTCAGCTTGAACGTTTTTGATACCGGCGTAACTTTGTCCAAGATTCACGGTGCAGAGGCTGATTTGAAAAAGGCTGAGGAAACCTACCGTAATACCGTGGACTCTGTAAATCTGGATGTCCGCAGCAATTATCTGGGACTGCGCGAAGCAGAAAAACGTATCAGCACCACTAAGCTGGCTGTAGAGCAGGCTGATGAGGATTACCGTATCGCTCAGCTGCGTTATATGTCCGGCGTTGGCACCAACACTGACGTGCTCGATGCTCAGGTTGCGCTGACTCAGGCTAAGACCAACTATACTAAGGCTCTGTATGATTACAACACCTCCAAGACCGCACTGGAAACCTCTATCGGCGTGCCGATGAGCAATCCTGTGACTGCTGTAAAGGTGCAGGCTGCCAAAACTGCGGAAGCTGTTAAAGCAACCGAAGCAGCAACCGAAGACGCTGCCAAATAATTAAGGCTCAATTTAATATTTGATGATACAACTAAGCTGGTGAGGCATAAGCTTCACCGGCTTTTTTATATATTTTTTGCCGGGATTTAGGCGGATAAAAGAATTTTCTTCTCAATAAGAGGATGTTTTCTGCTAATGTCGAATAAATAAAAGTCGAAGTATATAAAAAACTGTCTTGTCATATTTTTGTCATAGAATTTTGTTAAACTATTGAATGGTGAAGTGTCATGAAAAAATATCTACAATTTATCGGAGCGTTAATCATTCTGCTCGCAGCAGGTTATATTTTTCTGGTTCAGACGGTGATGCCTAAATATATTAAGCAGGCGATACCGCAAATGCAGCAGCTGGCAACAGAGTACATCAACGGCAGCGTATCTATCGGTAGCCTGAAATGGGACGGCGGCCTGACGGCCGAGCTGACGGATGTTGTCATAAAGGATGCCAAGGGCGAGAAGGTAGCGGAGCTTCCGCGCACTGTTATTACCATGCGGCCCTGGCTGGCAATGCAGAAGGCCGAGCGTGCGCTGAGCAGGATTGATGTGATGCGCCCGAAAATATATCTCACAATGAATGACAAAAATAAATGGAATATGCAGAATCTGCTAAAGCCATCCGATTCTGAAGAAACGCCTTTTTACGGCACGCTGGCGGTGGAGAAGGGCGAGCTGGTGGTAACTATGCCTCAGGGCAAGTGGCAGTTTGCGGTGGAAGGCAATATCAACGGCGGTGCCAATCCTGATTTTGCCGTGGATTTGGCTGTGACTAGCGGTGCCGATAAGCTGAAGCTGGCAGGCACCATGACTACTAAGGGCGAGGGCCGCATGAAGCTGACCGGCGATAAGCTGGCGCTGGCACCCTACGCTGCCCTGGCCAAGCAATACGGTAATGTAGATGAGCTGCAGGGTGGTTTAGGCAAGCTTGCGCTGATTTATGTAAATAAGAACGGCAAGCAGCGCTTTAGCGGTGAAGTGAAGCTGGCAGCGCTCGGCGGCAAGCTGAGCCTGGCGGGCGAGAAGCACAGCCTGCAGCTGGACGGCCTGGTACGCGCGGACGAAAACCTTATCAGCGTCAGCAGTCTTGACGCTCTGGTTGATGGGCAGAAGCTGCACCTGGAGGGTGAAGCCGATTTGCGTGATACCGATGCTCCTTCGGGCTTTGGTGTGCTGAGCAGTGATGCTTTGGCCTATAAAGGCTACAAGGCAGAAAAGCTGCGTGTACCGTTTGATGTATCTAAAGACGTGGTGCAGCTGCATGATGTGAGTGCGCAATATGGCGGCGGTACTATTACTGCTAATGGCACGTATGACCTCAAGGAGCAGGTGCTGACTGCGGATGCGCAGCTGCAGCAGGTTACGCAGAGTTTGCCCGGCAAACAGCAGGAGCAGGTGCGTATTAACGGCAAGCTGGCGGTTTTGGCCAAGCTTGCGCAGGATAAGATTACGCTGCACGCTTCTGCTGATACGATGGATATCGGCTGGCGCAGCCTGAAGCTTAACCGTCTGGCCTTTGACGGCAGCTATGACAGCAAGGGTTTAGTTATTGACGACCTCAGCTTTTTTGCCGACGGCGGCGGTACTCTGGCTGCCAAAGGACGTGTTGCCAAGGATGGCGCTTTGGCTGTGCATGGACGTATGGCAGATTTCCCGATAGATCCTGTGCTGGCCGCAGCCGGTCAGGACGGACGCGGACTGTGCTCTACCGGCTTTGATGTCGGCGGCACGCTGGATGCTCCCGAGTTTTCCGGTATGGTACAGCTGACGCAGGCTGAATTTATGTCGCAGAAGCTTAACGAAGCACATGGCCTTATCAGCATGAAGGATAATATCCTGGGCTTTAAGGATTTTACCGCGCATATGGATCAGGGACAGCATATAGTTAACGGCACAATTAATCTGCAGGGTGCAGAGCCTGTGGCTGATCTTACGCTGACCACGAAGAACGTGCGTATTGAGCCGCTGATGGTGCTTGTGGGCAAGCCTGATATAGTTACCGGTAATCTTGATAATACTATGCAGATAAAGGGCAGCCTCAGCCATCCTTATATTCATGGCGAGGTGCATGCTGCCGACGGCAGTGCCGCCAAGCAGCTGTTTAATAATATCAGCGGTCATTATGCTTATGAGGACGGCCTGCTGAGATTGCAGGATTTTGTAGTCAATGCCTTCTACGGCAGCCTGACCTTGGATGGCACCATGACGGCCGACCGCAGGCTGAACTTTGTTATGGATGCCAAGAATGTTGATCTGGAGCATTTGCCGATTAGTGATGATACGGTTGATTTAGGAGGCAAGCTTAATGCCAAGGGACATCTGAGCGGTACGCTCACAGCTCCCTTCTTTGACGGTGAAGTTAGCAGTGAAAAGATAACTGTCAATGGTGAAGTTTTGACGGAGCTGGAGGGAACGCTTGCCAGCAACGGACGTGATAAGAACAAGCTGAATGCTTCCTTTAAGCAGCCTTATCGTGATGATCCTGTCAATTACGGCTTATACAGTGCAGACCTCAATCTTAACCTTGTGCAGCATTATATTGATGGCAAGGTGGAAAATATTTGGGGTGATATCGGCGGCCTGCTGCGCATGGCGCGTCTTGATTACGATATCAATGGCCTGATGCAGGGACAGCTGCTGTTCAGCTACAATGGCCATGGTGAAGGCGTCAAGATTACGGCTGCAGCCGATAATGTAAAAATTCATGATCTTAATTATGCCCAAATGCGTTTTGAAGGACGCATTGATAAGGGCGGCGTGCTGCATTTCGACAATGTCAGACTGCAGGAGCAGGACGGTGTAAGCGACAGAGGAATTATCGCTGTCGGCGGTTCGATTGATATTAAGCAAAAGCTGCTGGATGTAGAGGTTGCCGCAGTGAAGGCTAACCCGGCGATTGTAACGGCAGTTATGAAGAATCCGCCGGAAATCAAGGGCGAAACGGATATGCTGGTGCAGGTGCATGGCAGCTTTGACAATCCTCAGGGAACAGCTTCGCTGGAAATTGCCAACGGCTCTGTTGCCGGCGTAAGTGTGGACGAGCTTACCGCAATGCTGGCGCTGGCCGACGATAACATCAAGCTGCAGCAGCTGATTGCTACTAAGGATGCTTACGGCGTCAGCGCAGCAGGCGATATTCCGCTTGATTTGTTCCGCGATAAAAAGCAGCGCCGCAATCCTGATGCACAGATGAATATCGTGATGGATCTGGATAAGGCGCGCCTGGGAATTTTACCGGCGCTTACTAAAATGGTTGAATGGGGCGTAGGCGATACACAGGGTAAAATTCGTCTGGCCGGTACGTTGGAGGAGCCGTTGCTTTTCGGTTCTGTTAAAATAGCCGGCGGCAGTGTTAAGGCTAAATATATCAACACAGTATTTGATGATATTAATCTGGATGTGGTGTTTAACGGCAATACCGTACAGCTGAAGAATCTTTCTACTAAATTAGGCAAGGGTACGCTCAGTGCCGAAGGCAGCTATGCACTGCATACCGATGCTGATACAGCCTACAGTCTGCATATCAAGGCAGATAAGGCGCAGCTGGCCTCTAAGATTTTCACCGGTACGATTACGAGTGACGTAACCTTACAGCCTGAACAGTATCCGGATATGAAAAACCGTAAGGGCAATGCTGCACCGCCGATGGCCTTCCGCCCGCGGCTCAGCGGCAGTCTGCGTTTTGATGATGTTCTTATTAATATGCCGACGGTGCCTGAGTTGGGCGAGGGTGACAGCAATATAGGCCTCGATATGAAGCTTGTACTGGGCCCGAAGGTACATCTGTACAACAGCTATCTGTATGATATCTGGCTTAAGGGTGGCATCGATATCAAGGGCAGCACACTCTTCCCGATGATTGACGGCACGATTAAGGCCGATAAGGGTACGGTAAAATATCTGCGTACAGACTTTAAGCTGAATCAGGCCGGTCTGGTATGGGTTGATCCCGGCAGCTTCCTTCCGAACGTAAATCTGGACAGCACAGCGCGCTTCAGCCGTTATAATATCTTTATGAAGATTAACGGCCCCGTAAGCGAAATGGATTTGCAGCTTACCAGTGATCCGCCACTGACACAAAATACGATTGTACGTATGCTGACGCTGCAGCGCGAAAGTGCAGGCAGTAACGAGGTTACCGGTGACGATATGACTAATCTGATGACTGTCGGCCTGCAGATGACAGTGCTGGGTGACGTAGAGATGTTTGTCAAACAGACACTGGGACTTGACCAGTTCCGCATCTACACCGGCAAAACACGCTCCGGTATCGGCTTTGAAAGTGCTTATGACCGTAATAAAGAGTTGACGGCAGACGAGAAAAACCAGTATAATGTTCTAGTAAGCAAATATCTGAATGATAATTTTATGCTTGGTTATACAACAAGCTTTGATGCTGTTGACAGAAGCATTTTCGGACAGTACGATATCAGTAAGCACATGAATATCACTTATTCACGCAGCTACGATATGTCTAAAGATCCGAAGGACTGGTATGGCTTGGAATATAAGATTTCGTTCTAAGCAAAGAATAATTTACGAGAGGAGGTGAACAGATGCTGCAAGGATATCTGGAAGAGCTGCGCAAGACTTCGCTGCTTGAGCCGGAAGAAGAGCTGGAGCTTTGGCGGCGTGACGCTGCCGGTGATGAAGCAGCACATCAGCGCCTGATGACAGCTTACCAGCCGTTGGTTTTCAAAATTGCGTCGAGCTTCAGGCTGCCTGAGGCCGATACAATGGAGCTGATTCAGGAAGGCATGGTGGGACTGCTGGAAGCGGCGGAAAGTTATGATTATAAGCGTCAGGTAGCCTTCAGCCTGTTTGCCTCATACCGTATCAGAGGAAGCATGGTAGATTATCTGAGGCACAGCACAGATAAGGGCATGCTGTATCTGGACAGTGAGCTGTCCAAGGGCTTTACCTTAAGTGATGCTCTGCCGTCGGAGCTGGCATCTCCCAGCGAGGTGACGGAACAGCATCTGCTCTGCGAAAAGGTGGCGCAGGCGATGGACCGTCTGCCGCTGAAGGAGCAGCAGGTGCTGCAGGGAATGTATCTGGAGGACAGGCCGGCACAGGCAGTTGCCGATGCTATTGATGTAAGCCTGGGCCATGTTTACCGCCTGCAGAAGCAGGGTGTGCGCCGTATCCGCGGTATGCTTTCCCGCTTTATACATGAATTTAATAAGGAATAGTATTTAGGCTGATAAATAACGAAAAAAAGCGAAAATGCAAGTTAGCTTTACTAAATCTGTTGTAATCATCTGAAATGACTTGTGAAAACTCAAGGCAGCAGACGATTATATAAGACATAGTTATTAAAAACAATTATGCACAGAAAGGGGTAAAAGCATGACGCAGTCAAGCCGTACATTGTTTCAACGCATCCGCTGCATAAAGAGCAGTCTGGATAAGGCGGAGCAAAGCTTTATGGATAATAAGGATATACGGGGCGAGCTTGATTTGATGCTGGCGGAGGCTGAGCTGAAAAATCTGCGTCGGAAGAAGGACCGCCCCTGGAGCTGGAACCGGCAGGTTCTGGCAGGATGTGCAGCTGTTTTGCTGGTAGTTGCCGGTTTTGGCGGCTGGTGCTTTGCCAGAAACCATTACCGCGTCAAGGCGCAGGCCGCGTTGCCGCCGCCTGTGGCAGCACCTGTGGTCAAGCCGGAGCAAAAAATGCCGGTGCAGGCTGCGGTGCCTGAGGCTGCAGCTATACAGAAACAGCAAGCTAAGGATACACCGGTACAGGAGAAACAAGGCACTCCCGACCGTGTTACTATATCTAAAGCCGATATGCACAAATTAGTGCAGTCAGCGCGAGTTGAGTTGAGTAACTCTAAATGAAATATGAGGAGGAATATCAATTGAAGAAACAAAAATTATGGCGGCCTCTGACAGTAGGCCTGACAGCAATGATGCTGGCCGCACCTGTCTATGCCGAAGAAATTCAGACACCTGCTATGGGTGCTGATACCTCTGTAACGCAGACTGCACCGTCATCCCATCAGGAGGAAAACAAGCTGGCTCCTTACATTGGCAAGACCATTACCAAGCAGATTATTGAGGGTAATGTTACTGTGCCTGAGGCTGAAATTGCCGCTGCTTTGAAAACCAAACCCGGCATGCAGTTTACCGAAGCAGGCCTGAGCGAGGATTTGAGCGCTATTTATGATCTGGGCTGGTTCTATGACCTGCGTCCAGAATTCAAGATGGTACCGGAAGGCGTACAGGTAATTTACCATGTTATGGAAAACCCTGTATACCAAAAAACCGATGTTGAAGGCAACACTGTACTGAACAAGCAAAGAGTTGCAAGCTTCTTTGACCTGGAGCAGGGCAAAATCGCCAACCTGAAGGATATCAATAAATGCGTACAGAAGCTGGAAGAGGAATACCGTTCCAACGGCTACATCCTGGCGCGTGTTACCGACGTGCACATGGAAAAGGACGGCACTCTGAAGGTTGCTGTCAACGAAGGCATTGTTGAAGGCTTCAAGGTTAAGGGCAACGTAAAAACCAAGGATTATGTTGTTACCCGTGAAATGAAGCTGAAAAAAGGCGAGCCCTTCAATGCCAAGGCTGCCCGCCGCAGCATGCAGCGCGTATATAACCTGGGCTATTTTGAAGACGTTAACATTAAGCTGAATCCGGGCCGTGAGCCTAACGGTGTTGAAGTAGAAATTTCCGTAGTTGAAATGAATACCGGTACCTTCGGCATCGGCGCAGGCTACAGCAATGCCGACGGCTTTGTAGGTATGGTTTCCATCGGCGATAAAAACTTCCGCGGTATCGGTGACAAGATTAATCTGCGCTGGGAGTTCGGCGGCGAGGATAACAAGAACTATGACTTCAGCTATACCCGCCCCTGGCTGGATGATAAAGAGACCAGTGCTACCATTAACCTTTACGATATTACCAACGAATATGCCGATTACAATATCGACGGTGACGAAATTGCCCGCTACGACAAAAAGCGTCGCGGTCAGGAAATTACCTTCAGCCGCAGAACCCATAATGAATTTATCAGCAACTACATTACGATTAAAAACCGTGATGATATCTATAAGGGCGAAGCTGACGGCTACGAAGGCGATGAGAATCAATACTACGAGGATAAATTCAATCAAAGTAGTAAATATGAATCCTGGATGCCTAAGACTGCTGCCGAGCGCCGTAAGGAAAACTTTGGTGTTACCCGCAGTATTACCTTCGGCCGCGTATATGATTCCCGCGACAACATCTATGATCCGCATGAAGGCAAGCGTATCGGCTACAGCGTAGAATGGGCCGGCGGCATGGGCGGTGACTTTGACTTCACCAAATGGACCGCTGACTGGCGCTACTACTTCCGTGCAGGCGGCGAAAGCGTTTGGGCACTGAATTTGGGCGCAGGCTATGCAAGCGGCGATATGCCGTTGTCTCAACGCTTCACCATGGGCGGCAGTGACACCCTGCGTGGCTATGAGGATGACCAGTTCCGCGGCAACAGTATGCTGAAGGCAACTCTGGAATACCGCTTCCCGATTGTCAAGAAGGTTCAGGGCGTACTCTTTACCGATAACGGTTATGCATGGGATAAACGCCATGAGGATGAATTTGATATGGGACTGCTAAAGAACAGCTACGGCGTAGGTCTGCGTATCAACTCTCCGCTGGGACCGGTTAAGCTGGACTATGGCTATGGCGAGGACGGTGGCAAGTTCCACTTCAGCTTTGGTGGACAGTTCTGATTTTGCGGAGAATATTTAGGCTATGAAGCTGAATAAGATTCTGTTCTGTGCTGCAATGACAAGCATCTTGCCATTGCAGCATGCTTTTTCTGCACCGGTTAACAGTGTAGAAGTACAAGTTATAGATACTAACGGCGGCACCAGCCAACTGTTGCTGCAGAAGATGAGCGGCAGTATGCAGGTGGTGGCGGACCAGCTGTTTATTGATAAGGATACGGCGATGATTGACGCTGCCGGGGAGGACTATGCCCGCCTGCTGACGGAAATCGGCGACAGGGTATTCACCGGCTACGAGCTTACAGATGTTAAGCTGGATGTAGGCGAAACTACACAGGTGAAGCTGTATGCACGTCCCTGGAACAAGGTTATCGAAAAGCCGCTTATCGATTTGCAATTTTCCGGAGTAGAGCCGCAGACGGCGGCGCTGCTGGAGCGGCGTATTCCTGCGCTGCATGCTCAGTTGGAGCAGGCCATCAGCGGTGCATCGGTGGATGCGGGTGACTGGGCCGGCGGCGTACTGCGCAAGCTGGTACGCAGCGAGGTGCAGGCACAGCTGCCGGAATTTAAGCCGGCGGTGGATGTGCTGCAGGAAAACGGACGCATGGTAGTGCAGGTCGTTATCTATCCCGTAGGCCAGCTGGTGCGTAATATCCGCTATGAATTGCGCAGCGAGGCTATTCCCAATATACTTCTGATGCAGATGAAGTATAAGTATGCCGGCGAATGCGACAAGCTGCGCGGTTTGCCTGTTGCTTATGTGCAAAGGCATCGCCAGGAGCTGGAGCAACAGCTTTTGGAGAAGCTCATGACTGAGCCGGAGGTAAAAAATTATCAGCTGCGCCCGGAGGTTAAAATTACTCCCGGTGCGGACCTCGGCGTAAATATTATGATTGAATCGGATGATTATAAAATCTGGTTTGAGGGCTATGGCGATATCGGCCGTGATAAGGAAAACCTTTCCGGCAAGGCGCATCTTGGTAAAATGATTTCGCCGCGCGATGAGATTTTCGGCGAGGCGGAGGTTATCCTGGATGACGTGCAATGGCGCTTCGGCACCGGCTATACGCATTATTGGGGCAAGAGCGGCTGGAGCTATGTAAGGCGCATACCGATAGGCGACAATAATTATCGCCTGGAATACAGCCTGAGTCCTAAATGGCGTTTGCGTGCCGAGCATTTTTCCGGTGATAACCGTAATGAATTTGCGGTGCGCTACCGTATTCATGAGTTCCTCAGCGCGGAATATGTTTACGGCGGCAGTGAATTTTACCTGCGTCTGATAGGAAATCTCTAGCAATTCTTGAAAGAATTAGCGCAGGCTGATATAATAAGATATATTATTGCAACAGACAGTACAAAAACGGATGATGGCAGTTTGCTGCTGTTTTCTGCTGTTGTAGCTTCTGAATTTTTGTATGAGGAAAAGAAGGTAGGGATTTAGATTATGATGCAGAAATTGCGTAACCCTAAAAATGTAAAGCTGATCTCCTTGTTTGTAGCAGCGATTTTCGTACTGGGCTGCTTTGCGCTTTCCGTAACGCAGAGCGGTGTAGGCAAGAGTGCTTTTGCCGCTTCCAGCGAATCCGCTATCGGTGTAGTTAACTATCAGATGCTGGTAGCACAAAGCCCGGATCTGAACGACGTTAATACAGCCATGAACAAAGAAATCGAAGCTGCCCAAAAGGATTTCAATGAAAAAAGCAAAACCATGAATGAGGCAGAAAAGAGAAAGTATTATACTCAGACTCAGGAACGTCTGGCTAACAAACAAAAAGAGCTGATGGACCCTGTACTGAAGAAGATTGAAGCCAGCATCAAAAAGATTGCTGACAAAAAAGGTCTGGCAGTTGTAGTAGATAAGAACACTGTTGTTTTCGGCGGTGTAGATATTACCGACGAGGTTGCCAAGGCTATGCAGGCAGGCAAATAACAGCTTCTGCAGCGCTGCTGCTCTGAAGTTGGCAGATTGCCTTGCGTAATGTCAGTTTAATCGCGGTATTTACGGATGGACAGCAATGTTATTGGAGGCAGGCATGAAGAAGAACAAGCTGGTAAAAATAAGTGCTATTATTGCAGCTGCTCTGCTGATTTCGGCATGCAGTACCAATGTCCGGGGACCGCAGGAAAAAATAGCTGTTATCAACTGGGAGCAGGCGGTAAGCGCCCATCCCCAGTATGCTAAGCTGGAGCAGGGTGAAAAAATTCTGCAGGATTTGCTCAATAAGCGTAAAGGTCAGGAAGAGCTGGCCAAGGCGCAGCTAAGCAGCCTGAATAAGCTGCGCAGTCTGCGGCAGCTTAGCCAGCAAAGCTTTATGGAGGCGGATTTCAATACCCGTATGGTAGAGCAGAGGGAGATTGAAAATGCCAAGCTGCAGAAGTTTGTAGCTCAGGCCGAGGCGGAAGCAGATAATCAGCTGGCCGAACGCAAAAAGAATATTGAAGAAGCCTATAAGCTGAAATTATTTAATCTGCGGGCTATCCTGGAGGCTGTTAAAATGAAGCCTGATGAACGTCAGGCCGTTGAAAAACAGCTGCAGGAGCTGCAGAGGGAGCGCGGTGCGCAGATTGCCGAGCTGCAGGCGGAAAAGCGCCGTCTGGTTGATGCCAAGGTACTGCCGTACAAGGCAGAGGCCGAGCAGCGGATGCGTGATATGGCGCAGCAGCAGCATGCTCAGGCTATGCAGCAGCTTAAATCGCCGGAGGAACGCGACAAGGAAATGCTTGACGCAGCACCGAAGGCCTTAAATAATGCACTGAGTATTATAGACAGAGAAATTGATAAGCAGCAGGAAAAGAACGATAGCCTGAAGAAGCAAATCAATCAGGATATCGAAAGCCAGGCTGTGAAGCTGGCGCATGAGCGCGGCTATACTATTGTTTTCAATAAGTTTAGAGTTAATATGAAGGCAGAGGATATTACCGCTGCTATAATAAAGGCCCTGAAAAAGGCATGATATTGTTAAGTGTCCGGGCCTGATATGAGCTATAATTAAGTGAGGTTAAAAATTATGAAAAAAATTATTGCCGGTCTGATGATTGCAGCATCTATGTTTACTTTCGGCTGCAGCGGACGTAATGCTGATTTTGGTACTGTTGATATGAGCAAGATTGAAGCAGAAGCTCCTATCGTAAAAACCACTCAGGAAGATGTAACTAAAAAAATGACCGACCTGAAAACCCAGATGGATAAAGACATGGAAGGCAAAACCGGCGATGATGCCAAAAAGGTTGCCGAAGATTACGGCGCTAAAGCTAAGCTGATTCAAAGCGAAGCTCAAAATAAGCTGAAAGCAAGCCTGGATACTGCTCTGAAGCAGGTTTCCGACGAGAAAAAGCTGGGCGCTATTTTGGATAAGCGTGCCGTTCCTCAGGGCGGTACCGATGTTACCGGTGACGTAATTGCAAAAATGAAATAATAGCAGCACCCTGAAGCGGGCGGATAGTCCGTCCGCTTTTTGCGTAAGCGGCTTTATGGTGGAGGTATGAAATGGAGAAGAGTGTACAAGAATTAGCAGAATTTTTAAAAGGCACGGTAGAGCATGATAACCCCGAATTGCGCATTACCGGCGTTAACGGACTGGTTGAGGCAGGACCGAAGGATATTTCCTTTGCAGTTCCGCCTCATGTAGAGCACTGCCATCTCAGCAAAGCAGGCGTAATGGTTCTCAGTCCCGAAGACCCGGAGCTGGACGGCCGTCCGGTTATCAGAGTAGCTAACCCGCGTGCGGCTTTTGCTGCGCTGCTGGAGCTGTTCCGCCCGCAGGAAGAGGTTGAGCGTGTTATCAGCCCCTATGCTTATGTATCCAAGAAGGCAAAAATCGGTAGCAATGTAGCTATTCAGCCCTTTGCTGTTGTTGAGGATGATGCCGAAATCGGCGACGGCTGCGTAATCTATCCGCATGCTTATGTCGGCAAACGTGTAAAAATAGGCAAGGATTGTACCCTTTATCCTAATACCACTATCCGTGAGGACTGTGTATTGGGCGACAGAGTTATTCTGCAGTCCGGTTCTGTAATCGGCGGCGACGGCTTCGGCTATATTACCCAAAACGGCAAGCACAGCAAGGTGCTGCAGACCGGTAATGTAGTGCTGCAGGATGATGTTGAGATTGGCAACAATACCTGTATCGACCGTGCTACCGTTGACAGCACTATCGTTGGTAAGGGCACCAAGATTGATAACCTGGTGCATCTTGGCCATAACGATGTCTTAGGTGAAAACTGCCTGGTTGTTGCTCATGTCGGTATTTCCGGCAGCGTAACCGTAGGCAACAATGTTACCTTTGCCGGTCAGGTTGGTAC
>CAKQHU010000019.1 GCA_934234275.1 uncultured Phascolarctobacterium sp. | reverse complement strand
CTCGTCGGCCTCAGCGGCGGCAAGGACAGCATGCTTCTGACAGCCATGCTGGCGGAAATCAAAAAATATTCGCCGATACCCTTTGACCTTGCCTGCTATACTGTCAACGGCATGTTCGCACCCAACTTTCCCAAGGCGGAGCTGGAGGCCTTCTGCGCGCAGTTCGGCCTGACGCACTACAGCGACGATGTTGACGTGATGGCGGCACACGCAAAGAAAGGCGGCAGCCCCTGCTTCACCTGCGCCTACTTCCGCCGCGCCGCTACTAACCGCCGTGCGCAGGAGCTTGGCTTCAACAAGGTGGCGTTGGCGCACCACAATGACGATGCCGTAGAAACCTTCTTCATGAATCTGGTGACCAGCGGTCAGCTGCGTACCTTTTTGCCGGTAACACCGCTGTCGCGCTCCGGCATCACGGTACTGCGCCCGCTGCTTTACTACCGCGAGCAGGAAATCCGCGAGCTAGTAGCAAAACTGGGCCTGAAGCCCATTAAAAACCCTTGCCCGTATGACGGTCACACCATGCGTCAGGACATCAAGGAGCATATTGCAGCGCTCGATGCTCAGTATCCGGAAATCTACGAGCATCTGGCGGCAGCCATGCGCGACAGTGACAGACAGGAGCTGTGGCCGCCCAAGCCCGGCAAGGAGCTGCTGCAGAAATTCCACACCTTCTGGGGACGCGGCAAAAAGCAGGCTGAGCAATGAAAACAAAGGCCTATCTTTACATCATCTCCGCTGCTGTCTGCTGGGGTTTAATCGGGCTCTTCGTCAGAACGCTGGCCGCACAAGGCTTCAGCTCCATGCAGATTGTTGCCCTGCGTTCGCTGGCAGCGGCAATCTGCGTCACACTGCCGCTGCTGCAGTCAGGTAGTGCTACCCTGCGCATCAGACTGCGTGATCTCTGGCTTTTCGTCGGTACCGGCATCTGCAGCCTGGTGTTCTTCAACTACTGCTACTTTAACGCCATGCAGCAGACAAGTCTGGCGGTAGCAGCGCTATTGCTTTACACCGCGCCTGTCTTCGTTATGCTTATGTCACTGCTGTGCTTCGGCGAAGCCTTCACGCGTACCAAGGCGCTCGCTCTGCTGCTCACCTTCAGCGGCTGTGCCTGTGTCACCGGTGTTTTCGGCAGCAGCCTTACGCTCACGCTCAGCGGTCTGCTCTATGGCTTAGGCAGCGGCTTCGGCTATGCGCTGTACAGCATTTTCGGCAAGTATGCTGTGCGCAAATATTCATCACTCACCATCACCGCCTACACCTTTTATCTGGCGCTCGCAGCTTCATGGCCGTTGGCGGATTTTGATTATCAGCGCCTTGCAGCCATCGACCTGCAGGCAATCGGCAGCGCTTTAGGTCTGGGCCTGCTCTGCGCCGTGCTTCCTTATCTGCTCTACACCAAAGGACTGGAACAGATTGAGGCAGGACAGGCCTCAATCCTTGCGACGATTGAACCCTTTGTGGCTGCCGCCGTCGGTGTCATCTTCTTTGCGGAAGCACTGACGCCGGTGAAAATCATCGGCATGGGACTGATATTTGCGGCGATTGCCGTGTTGAATATCAGGAAAGTATAAAAATAATATAAAAAGACGTATTGCTTAAGGCTTCAAATGTAACGAGGCCTTCGGCAATACGTCTTTTTTCACTTTTAATAATTAGGCGTTAAGAGCCAGCGCTCCTCATACCCCTTTTCCTGCCAGCACGCCTGCTCCCGCAGCCAGCAGTCCCAAAAGCAGGCTACCGCCGCTATACGCTGCCGCGGCGGCGATATTGCCTTCCGTCAGCAGCATCAGGCTTTCATAGCCGAACGAGGAAAAGGTGGTGAAGCCACCAAGTAAGCCTACGCACAAAAACAATCGCCAAGCCGCAGGCAGCAGACCGCGCTCCACAATCAGCGTCATCAAAAGGCCCATGCAAAAGCAGCCAATAATATTTATAACGAAGGTTCCCCAGGGAAGGGCGCTGCCGCTCGCCCTGCTGATAAAATTCCCCAGCAGGTAACGGCACACTGCGCCCAAGGCACCGCCGACTGCTACACTGATTATTTCCATCATGCGCTCTCCATCTGCTCAATATATTGCAGCGTGCGCTGCCAGTCAGTTTTCACCGCAACTAGCTTCGCCTGCAGCTGCGGCACGGTATAATACTCGCTGCGCAACAGGCTGACAATATCGGCGAACTGCGCCTGCAGGCCGGTCAGCCCCAGTGTCGCACACACACCCTTCAGATTGTGCGCATAGCGCAGCACCTCCTGCCAGTTGCCTGCCTCCGCAGCCTCCTCCATCAATTTGTAATCATCGGTTGTCAGCAGCTTGCGCAAAAAGCGCACATACATCGCTTCACTTTCCATAAAGCGCTCCTCCAGCGCCTCCTGAATATCAATCGCCACATACTGCGGCAGTTCCTGTAAATGCACAGTTTCGCACCCCTTTCTGCTCTCAATGCTGCAGGTACGCACTCATCATCTGTGCCAGCAGCTTCATCTGTACGGGTTTCACCATAAAATCATTCATCCCGGCAGCCATCGCGCGTTCCACATCATCACTGCCGCTGTTGCCTGTCAGCGCCAGAATCGGCACCTTAAGCGCATCCTCACGCGGCAATGCTCTGATAGCCTCGGCAGCCTCACAGCCATCCATTTCCGGCATCTGCATATCCATCAGCACCATGCTGATGCTGCCATCCTCCGAAGACTCAAACAGCTCCACGGCCTCCTTGCCGTTGCTTGCCGGCAATACCTCCAGACCGTTCATCGTCAGCAGCTCGCTGATAATCTCCATATTGATATTGTTGTCCTCCGCTACCAAAATTCTGCAGCCCGCAAAATCCTTCAGCTTCGGCATGCTATCCTGAGGCTTGCTTTCCACCTTTTTCACAATGTTGAACGGCAGGGAAATAATTACGCAGGTGCCTTCATCAACACGGCTGCTGATATGAATGCTGCCATCCATACGCTCTACCAGGCTTTTGACAATAGTCATGCCCAAACCGGTGCCGGTAACACGCGGCACACCGAAACGGCTGTCGCGTTCAAACGGCTTATAAATCTTCTCCAGGAATTTGGCCGACATACCGCAGCCGGTATCCTTGATGACAAAGGTAAAATGCACGCGGTTGCGCTCGTTGCTTGGCTCGCGACGCGCCAGGAAGCTGATTTTGCCATGTGCCTTGGTATATTTAAGCGCATTCGACAAAATATTATTCAAAATCTGCTGCAAGCCCTGCAAATCGCCGCTCACCATTTCGTCAGCGTTAAGCATCAGCTGAGAATCAAAAAACTTTTGCTCCAGCTCGGCCTGCGCCGCAAAAATATCGCTTGTATCCTGCGCCACCTTGGCAATCATAAAGGTTTCCTGCACATGCTCCACCTTGCCGTTGTCCAAACGTGCCATTTCCAGGATATCATTAATCAAGGTCAGCAGCTGCTGGCCTGCGGTGCGGATTTTGCGGATATATTCCTTCACCTGTCCGCAGTCATCCTTATGCAGGTCTGCCAGCTCCGCCATGCCGATAATGCCGTTGAGCGGCGCACGCATATCGTGCGACAGTGCGGAGAAGAACATGTTTCTGGACTTGGCATTTTCGCGTGCTACCTGCAGCGCCTGCTCCGTCAGCTGCAGATGCTCCAGCTCCTTCTGCTTTTCAGCCTCCACCTCACGGAAGAAGAAAACCGCTTCGTCCTTATTCAGCAAATCATCACGCATCAGGCGTACATTAAGCCATCTGTATTCCTTGCCGAAGCGATAGCGGAACTCACCGCCGAAATCATTGATACGACGCTCCACCAATTCCTTGATATGCTCGCGGGCAAAGCTGGCCGCAAACTCATCAGTGGCCTCCGGCTCTACATTCTTTATCATCTCCTGCAGCAGCTCATCATAATCTCCCTCAGGCTCCTGCGGTCCCGGACTGGTGCTTTTCAGCATATAATAGCGTCCGGTAACATAATTCACTCTGAACACCGCCAGAAAGGACTTGCTCATAACGCGGATAACCTCATTGATGCTCTGCAGCTCTCTGTTCAGCATGTGCTCACGCAGCGCCAAACCGGCAGCCAGCAGCAGGAAAACTGCCAGCGTCAGGCTGAACCAATGCATCAACTCCTCATAATCACCCAGCAGGAAGTCATAAGGAATAGTTACGATAGATATCCAGCCTTTTTCCGAAACCTTGTAGTAAACGCCGCGCTTATTGCCATCGTAATCGGTGATATAAGATACATCACTGCCTGAATTGCGGATTTCCTTAAAAATTTTGTCTACATAAGGCTGCTGTTCTTCTATCGATAAATTGCGGTCATTGATGGTAAACATAATATTACCCGACGGATCGCAAAGATAATAATAGCTGTTTCTAGGCAGCTGGTTGTCGGCAAGCAAACCATTCAGGCGCTCCGGATAAAGATTCAGCGCCAGTACATTGCCATCGCCGAAGCGTACTGCCATAGTCAGCAGGCGTTCATTATTTTTGCCGTAGGTATACAAATTGGTATAAGCCACACCGCCTTTATTGTTCAGCGCCGTCTGATACCATTTCAGCGAAGCAACATCCGCAGGCTGTCCTTCCAGACGTTTGCCGATAAGATGTCCGTGAACGACAGCGCACATGTCAAAACGGCCTACATCCGCATTTTTTTCCATGTATTCGGTAAAATGCGTCAGAGCCTCCTCCAGCTCCGCATCCGTCATATCAGGCTTCATCTCCAGCATATGCGCCAGGTTCTGCGCGGCACTGCGCAGCAGCATTTCCTGAGCTTTTATGCGTCCTGTTTCTCTGGTAGCAAAGCGTGCTGCCATCTGCTCGCCCATAATATGCGAATTATCCAATATTTTATCGCGCACAACATACAGGCTCACTAAAGAAACCAATAGGAAGAAAGCAAAAATCCCTATGCTGTATATAGATACTTTTATTCTGTTCCTAAAAAATTTAAAGTCCATAAGCCCTCCATCGAGCCACTGTCAATAAACAAGTGCATATTTTATGCATACATATATTATTATATAACACCGAACACATCTCTACAAGTGCACACGTCAAAAAGCCGCCTGCGGAAGAAGTTGCTGCGTCCGCAGGCAGCTGATTAGGTATTTATGTATATATATGCTTGTTGCGTTACTATTGTTGACTAAAATATTGCATTAGGCAATGGTGAGAGCAAAAGGGGGAAGGGGTTAGGGTTCTGATTTTGTTAGTAAAGAAAGAGTTATTTTCTTATTTCCATTCTCTGCACCAATAACGCAAAAAGCTGCCTGCGAAAGGACCTCATCCCTCCGCAGGCAGCTGAATTTATTTCAATATGTTATTGCTATGATATATCATTGAACTTTTAACAAGCGTATAGTTTCCTTTACTTTCTCTACACACCCTTGCAAATCTCGCAGTATTTCATCCTCCCAAAATCTAATAACAATCCATCCATTATCCCTTAGCATAATAGTATTCTCCAAATCTCGTTCTATATTACGTTTGATTTTGTTATCCCAATACACACTATTATGCTTAATCTGGTGCTCGTGAAAATTTTTTCCATGCCAAAAAACACCATCACAAAAAATCGCTATCTTGTATTTAGTAATCACTATATCAGGATGACAGTCATATATCCGATAGTATTTTCTGTATCGAATGCCTTCATGCCAAAGAGCTTTACGCAACAACACCTCTATTTTGGTATCCTTGCCTTTTATTCTGCTCATAGTTTTAGACACTATTGCATTTTTTGCATCCATTTACAAACACCACCAACACAGTTGTATAGTAAAATTACGGTTCGCCTTCCATTATGGTACTTAATGTTCTTCCCATACGTGTAACCATAGGCACAACTAAAGCATTTCCCATACAAAAATATCTGAACTTCTGCGGCATTCCAGTATCAGTCCAGTTATCGTCAAAGCCTTGAATACGCTCTGCTTCAACCTGTGTCAGTAATCTCAACCTATTGGTTTCTGGATCCATTATTACATGAGTGCTACGATTCAAGCTAGACTCTGATGTCAGCATTGTACGTGCTGGTGCATCAATAGAATCAGGAAAAGCAATCGCACCTTCACTAAATATATATCTATGACCTGTTTTGGAAGTACGTTCTATCTTTTTAGCTCCCTTAAGATATTCCCATTTTTCCAGCTTATCACCTAGATAATAATCTTCAGCTACATTCTTTGCAAGGATATCACGCAACAAAGTCGCTTCTTCCTCTATAGGTTTAACATTAGCAGTGTAAATCTGTCCGTTTAGCATATAACCTGCATTTTTAAACTCAAAGCTAAAACTTTCTGATACTGTAGGGATATCTTGGAAATTAAGCATTTCCTCATTCACAACAAAATTCTGCTCTATTGGAAAACTTCTTGTAAAAAATCCTATAGAACTTATTATATGCTCAGGATTTTGTCTGTTCATTCTTTCCGCATAACGGGTATCTGTAGAATACGCAAAAATAAAAGTCCTGCGACGCCTTTGTGCAGCGCCATATTCAGCTGCATTAACTACACGCCATTCTACGGCATAACCCAAAGCAGCCAAACAAGCAAGGATTACACCAAAATCACGTCCTCGCTGAGATGCAGGCGATTTTAACAATCTGTCGACATTCTCCAACAATACAAAAGGTGCATGTTTAGCTTCTAATGTATCACGTATCTGCCACCAAAGCACTCCTTTTTTGCCTTCTAAACCAGCAGAGCCTGGTAACGGTCTGGCAACAGAATAATCCTGACAAGGAAAACCACCTACAAGCAAATTATGGTCAGGTATATTATGCTTATCTACAATAGAAATATCTACACCAGTAAATCCGTCAATATCGCCCCAATGTTGGACATAACAGTCGTGAGCCCATTGTTTTGTCTTTCCAGGTTCCCATTGGGAAAACCACACTGTATGAAAATCGCTGGATGCACGCTCCAATCCAAGTCGGAACCCTCCTACTCCCGCGAAGAGCTCGCAAACTGTTTTCTCCATCATTCCACGCCTTTCTTATATGATATACATATATTATACCATATCCTAGCAATTCGATCAAGTTTTAACTTTCCCTCATTCGTTGATTAATCAAATTTACAATATATGTATTGTTAAGCCAAAAGCTCTGTTTAGGCATACGTTCACCATTGGGCAACAAATCACTATCACTCAATGTACCATTACCTATAATACTTCCATCAGCAAACTGATAGTATCTTTTTGCTGTATGCGGACGTATATGTATAATTTCAGCATCTGATTTCTTTGGCAGATTGTTCTTGACTATCGGTCCATTGGCACTAGAAGTTATCTGGAACTTAATGCCTGCCCTCGCAACATCTCTAATCGCTTCCCATTCGCTCTTAACTTTTTCCAAGTCCTTCACAGGCATATTCCACAACAAACAACCCTTTAAAATATAATTGCTGTTTTGTTTTTGATAGATAACAAAAAGAAATTTGGTTTCACTCAAATACTCATAAAGAGTAGAATCTTCCCATTCCTCATTAACTAAGTCCCTAAAACTAAATTGTGGCAACGGACTGTTTTCTCTCAAAGTCCCTTTTTCATCTAACCGAATAGCTTTAGGAACTATATTTGCTTTTGCAAATTCTTCTGCTCTGTTTGATTTTATACCAAGCATTCTATAAGCCAACTCAATCCACTGAGCTTTATTGTTATTATATTCTCTATTGAAGATAGAACATAACATCTCATCAGAAGTACCGATATACTGATTGATTTTATTTGTGATTATTTCTTCAAAGCTCTTCTTTTCCAGCTCTGCAGGATCCGTTATGATTTCCTCATATGTATTGACACCATTAACTATATATTGGTTCAACACATATGTCATATATGAATTTTTATAGCAAAACGCCCTCTTTTTAGCCAACGTATATGGTGGATAAAACTGGGGCACAATACTTTTTGCTGCAGTAGCACCCTTTGTACATGCACCAAGATAAATTGTATCGCCTTCTGAAAGCTCTTCAGCCTTGCCAGCCTTAATCTTATCAATGATTTTCCTATAGTCCTGACGAATAATCTCCAAATCTTTCGCAGGCGGAGTAAACAACGTAACATAATCAATAGAATACATCAAATTACTTTCTAAAGTCTTATCTCTTAGGTAATACACCAACAAAAGCAATCTGCATTTTTCCCACAAATGTGATTGGAAAAATTCTTCTTCTACCGGCGAATTATAGCTAATCATAGTCAAGACTAATCTTTCACCTGCACGAAGCTCTCCTTTCTTATTCTTTTCATAAGGAGTTACTTTCAGCTCTACGCCAGCTTTGACAAAATCCGCATGAGGATCACTGTTAGATTCATAATTAAAATAGACATTTTCTAATAAATTACCTAACCCGCCTTTACGATGTTTATTAGCATAACTATTTATCTGTTCTTCAGCGACCTGATGCTGATCCCTCTCTATTTTCCAACCTATAACATCATAAAAACTTTTACCTAACAATTGTTTAGCATATTCTTCTATTGATTTAGGATTCCTATCATCGAATTCAAATCTTGCCATACCCATCACCTCATAATAATCTAGGTAATTAATCATCCTTTAATAAAAAAGGCATCTGCCAAGCTCGACAGATGCCACTGACTCCCACAGTCAGGCATGACCTCTCTTAAAAATAGAGCTACCATGCAACTGCTATTAGTATAACATACAAAGACCATTACGTAAATTTAAACTTCACTCTCTGCACCACTTGAACCACTTGCACCACTACTTTTGGTGCAAACGTAAAAACTGCGCCACAATCCCTAATATATATCCCTGTAAGTAAAGTCTTCGTAAGGGTTCTAAAGCTTTATTTTATGCCATTTACAGCTAAAATAAGGCTTTTTTTATTTATATTATATTAAAATTTACGAGCCACTGATTTTTCGTCAAAAACGCTGAAAAAAGTGGTTCAACTGGTGCAAGTGGTGCAACCGGTACAAAACGCACCGTTAAAGCAGCATACAAAAAACTGCCTGCAAAAGGACCTCGTCCCTCCGCAGGCAGCTGTTGAGATATTGATGTATAAAGATGCTTGTGATATTTTTTAATTCCACGAAAGCTCCAAATCCTTACGATTCTCAGCGCAATCAGGTGAACGTACCCCCGCCTATAGAGGCGGAAGCTTCCTGCTTCAGCGAGAACAGCACCACTAACTCCGAAGAATTATGGCGACTTACACTCTCTCCACAGGCGTAGATTCCCGTGCGACCCACGGTACTTTATGAGTTACACTAGGCAGATATTCGCCTAGCTTCTTCTCTAATATTTATTGCAGCGTTCTTGTCACGGTTATGATGACTGCCACACTTAGGGCAATCCCATTCCCGTACAGATAAGTCTTTGGTGTCATTGTTCTGGTAGCCACAGACATGGCATAGCTGACTGCTTGGATGCCATTTGTCTATCTTGATAAGTTGCTTACCCTGCCATGCAAGTTTGTATTCCAGCATACTTGTGAACATGCTCCAGCCATTGTCGGATATGGATTTACCAAAGCTGAACTTGCCACCCTTCTTTCGCTTCGCCATGGCCTTTACACTAATGTCCTCTATGCCAATCGCATCATAGCGGTCTGCAAGATAACGAGCTTTCTTATGCAGAAAATCACGGCGTTGATTAGCAATTTTCTCATGGAGTACAGCCACACGCAGTCTTTGTTTATTCCTGTTACGGCTCCCTTTTTGTCTCTTGGAGAGTTTTCTTTGTGCCTTGACCAATTTCTTTTCGGCTTTCCGTAAGAAATTTGGATAATCGGCATTGTCCTCATCGGAAGCAACATACAGCCCGTGCATAGCAAAATCCAATCCAAGAAAATTCTTCGGTATGATGGGAAGTATTTGGTTTTCATACTCCACCAAAATGCTGATATAGTATTTTCCTGACGGTGTTTTGCTTATGGTTACAGTCTTTATGGTGCTATTCTCCATCAATGGACGATGCAGACACAGCTTTACCCAGCCTATTTTAGGCAGCTTGACTTTGTTTCCCTCGATTCTTACAGATCCATGTTGGTTGTTCGTAGAATATGAATCATGACCCGTCTTCTTCGACTTGAAGCGTGGCTTGCCAAAATGCTTCCTATTGCTCCAAAAGTTGTTATACGCCTTGTTCAGGTTTATTTGGGCATTGGCGAGAGCAAGGCTGTCAACCTCTTTCAGCCAAGGAAATTCTTTCTTGTACTGTGCAGGTGTATTGTTCAGCCTCTCGCCTGTTTCCTTATAGTAATCAAGACGATCTCCAAGCATCTTGTTATAGATGAATCTGGCACAGCCGAAAGTCTTGGCAAACATAATCTTCTGTTCAATTGTCGGGTAGAGCCTGTATCGGTATGCCTTATTCACTATAATCACCTGTCTTGATTTTCTATGTATTTACGAATTGTCTCAATAGGAGCACCGCCTGTCGTCAGCAAGCAATAGCTTCTTGACCAAAACATTTCCTTCCACAAATTACGCCTAACTTCTGAAAAATCTTTTTTGATTAGCCTAGAACTGGCACTTTTGTAAGCGTTGATGAATTTCGACATCTCTGTATACGGAGCAATTGTCTGCCTCAATTACTTACGTAAATTCGCCAGACCCGCCTTCATCCACCACCTTAGAGGTGGAAGACTTTTGGCGGATTAGGTTAAAATATTCTATTGTAGACGCATCAACATTAATTGTTATTTGCTTTTTCTTTTTCGCAAAAGGATTTTTTCTGGCATTATTAAAATCATATTCTTCTCTCATTAATTGCACCTCCACATAAATAAAAAAGCACCTGTCAAGCTCGACAGATGCCACTGACTCTCACAGTCAGGCATGACCTCTCCTTATCGCGGAGCTACCCATGCAACTGCTATTAGTATAGCATACAAGAATCTTTACGTAAAATGAAATTTCACTTCCCGCTGCACCACCCAATCAAGAAAACTAAAAGCTGCCTGCGAAAGGACCTCATCCCTCCGCAGACAGCTGAATTTATTTCACTATACAATTATACCTGTTCCGCTCTGGCATCAATAGCAGCAGCTTCCGCATCCGTCATATATTCCGGCTTAATGTCACGTCCCATATGGTTCAGCATCTTTCTGTCGCTGCGGATAGTAGCGCAGGCCACAGTAGTCAGCATATTGCCGGTAATGGTAGCGGAGGCACCTGCCTTGAAGGCGGTTTCACCGTCATTAGTCAGCAACGCACGGCCTGCACCCAGGCGGATATTAGCCAAAGGATTGATGTAACGGAAGAAGGCCACAGTACGCAGGATATCATCCTCGCTCAGACGCGGCAGATGCTCCAGCGGCGTACCCAGAATCGGCATCAGCGCATTCAGCGGAATAGAATCAATGCCCAGCTCAGCAAGGCTGATAGCCATATCAAGACGGTCCTCCCAGGTTTCGCCCATACCGATAATACCGCCGGAGCAGGCGCACATGCCTTCCTCCTTAACCATTTTCAGCGTATTGATTTTCATATCATAGGTATGCGTGGTGCAGATATTGGGGAAGTTGCGCTTAGAGGTTTCGATATTATGATGATAGCTGGTGACACCTGCCTCATGCAGACGATGCAGCTGCTCACGGGAAAGGAAGCCCATGGAAGCGCACAAATCAATCTTCAAATCACGATGCATAGTTTCATACGCATGAATAGCCTTGTCGAATTCTTCGCCGGTCAGTGCCTTGCCGGCGGTTACAATGGAAAAGCGGTGTACGCCCTCCTCTTGGTTCAGGCGTGCCAGCTTCACGATATCCTCCTCCGGCAGAAAGCTGTAAACCTCGCAATCGGTATGGTTATGTGCGGACTGCGCACAGAATTTGCAGTTTTCCGGACAGCGGCCGCTGCGTCCGTTGATAATGGAGCACAAATCCACGCGCTCACCGACAAAATGCTTGCGGATTTTATCTGCGCCCTCACATAATGCCTGCAAATCGCAGGTCAGAAATGCCTTTAAATCGTCCTGACGAGTCAGTCTTCTGCCATCAATAATTTCTTGTGCTAATGCTTGCGGGTTCATATTCTCTTCTCCTTTTATAACCTATTTAATCGGTAGGCTTATACTGTAAAAAAATAAGTGGTACGTTAACCTTGACCGTTTTAACGTTCACCATCTGTTAACCAAAATTATAGCACAGGATAACGATGAGTGCAAGCAGAAGAAGCGGCAAAATGCCGATAAAAGCATTTATTTTCTCTGTACCGATACTCTGAAACAGCAAAAAGCTGCAGCCGGACGCCTGTCGGCGCCAAGCTGCAGCCTGCAATTTTTAATTATTTTCGTGCGCTCCATTCCCAGATGCGATATTCCAGCCAGGCGCAGAAGACACCGCTGAAATCCAGCAGTACGTCCTTCACTCTGCTGGCACGTCCCGGCGAAAAGGCTTGGATATATTCATCTATTACAGCTACCAAAAGCGCTAAAAAGAGAATATAACCGGTTGCCGTAAGCTTAGGCACGCCCCAGGCACTGAAGCTGCGGCACAGCAACAGTCCCAGCAGCGCAAATTCGCAGAAATGCGCCATTTTGCGGATGTGATGCTCAACATCACCCGCCAGATGAATATCCAGATGCTGCGCCAAAAGCTGTGTCAGTGCAGCAAACCAGCCGCTAATCTCGGAAGACTGCTTCAAGGGCAGCGACGAATTATAATAGATAATGCCCACAAGACAGGCAGTGAGAAAAACCCATAAATATTTCATAAAGCTCCCCACTTATTCATTCTACCTGCAGCAAAATCAGATATGACGTGTCAGGCACTCCATTACCATCATATTGCTGACAACACCGATACCGCCGGGCACAGGCGTAAAGGCGCTCGCCTTTTCGGCAACTGCAGGGTCAACGTCGCCCACCAGCTTGCCGTCAACAGCGTTGATGCCTACGTCCACAATTACAACGCCTTCCTTAACCATTTCCGGCTTCACAAAGCAGGCCTTGCCCACTGCAGCGACAATAACATCCGCCTGCTTTAAAATCTCCGGCAGGTTGCGTGTACGCGAATGACAAATGGTAACCGTAGCATTTTTCTGCAGCAGCAGCACGCTCACCGGCTTGCCTACAACATTACTGCGGCCGATAACAACAACGTTCTTGCCCTCCAGCTCAATGCCATAGTGCGCCAAAGTTGCCATGCAGGCACGCGGCGTGCAGGCAGCAAAACGGCTGCGTCCCATGAACACATCACCGATATTCTGCGGATTCAGGCAGTCCACGTCCTTGTTCGGGGAAACTGCTGCTCCTACGTTATCGCTGTTGATATGCTTCGGCATCGGCATCATCGGCATAATACCGGAGACATAACGGTTACGGTTCAGCTTTTTGATGATGCTGATAACCTCCTCCTCGGGAGTATCAGCAGGGCAGGTGATAACCTTGGCTGCACCGCCCAGGCTTTCAATCAATTTGACCAGCCTGTCCTTATATACGTGAGATGCAGGATCATCACCCACAACTAAAATAGCCAGGGTTACTACCAGGTCGTGCTGCTTAGCAACAGCAATCTTTTTGGCAATAGCCTCACGGTAAACATCAGCAACAGGCTTACCCCTCATTAAAACAGTTTCCATAGTAAATTCACCTCAAAACAAAACAGATAATTTATTATAGATGGCGTTTTATCCGACGGCCTTCTTAGAATAACCCACTAATCACACCATCATCCGAAACATCAATTTTCTCTGCTGCCGGAACCTTAGGCAGACCTGGCATAGTCATAACATCACCGGTCAGAACTACGATAAAGCCGGCGCCTGCTGCAATGCGGCAGTTGCGGATAGTAAT
>CAKQHU010000018.1 GCA_934234275.1 uncultured Phascolarctobacterium sp. | reverse complement strand
GCTACCGAAACCAACGGTGCAGCCACCGAAGTCAACTGTGCAACCGCCGAAGCCGCCGGTACAGCTACCGAAACCAACGGTGCAGCCACCGAAGTCAACTGTGCAACCGCCGAAGCCGCCGGTACAGCTACCGAAACCAATGGTGCAGCCACCGAAGTCAACTGTGCAACCGCCGAAGCCGCCAGCACCAAAGTCAAAGCAACCAGTGCAACTGTCACAAGAATTGATTAAGCTATTGGAATCAAGAGGTGTGAAGTATAAAGATTGTCGTAGTAAAGGAGGAGCCTTTTGGATAATTGGGGGCAATGAATTAGGCTATACTGTATCAAAAGCTGCTGAGTTGGGATTTAATTTTAGATTGAATGCTCCCCAAAATGCATGGTATCTTGAAGATATGAAAAAAGAAAATATAAAAAGGCCTACAGTGATAAAACCATCAGGGAAAAAAGAGACCATAATAACTATTTTGGAAAAAAGAGGTGTTGCCTATATAGACAAACGTCAAGAAAATGGTAATTTATGGATTATTGGTGGGCAAGAGTTAAAAGATATTGTGGAAATAGCTAAAACAATAGGTGTTTATTTTCACTTTAAGCCTGAAGGCGGAAGAATTAGTAAGCATAAACCTGCGTGGTGGGCTAAATAATATATAATTTGGAGGTATACTTATGGATTACGTACTTATGCAAGTAGCAGACGAAACACAGGAGATTACACGCTTAGAAAAGTATAACTTGAATGGAAAAAACATTTCGTTGGTGAAGCGTAATGAGCAGTCTTTTACTGAAGTAGAGTTATTTTCTCCTATTGATCTGGAAAAAATCTATACAGGACTTTATTATCCTAAGTTTCGTCAGCAGCAGGATCAGTATGCTAAAATTACAGTAGTCGAAAAAGATTCCTTTGAAGCTGCTAAAGTGATAGATAATCCGTTGGTAATGAATTTTGCGTCTGCTACTCACAAAGGCGGCGGCTTTTTAACCGGTGCGCGCGCACAAGAAGAATCGCTGTGCCGTTGCAGTACGCTTTATGCATCTTTGACAGCGGAAGCAGCGCAACATTATTATGATTACAACAGAGGCCTCAATTCGCCGCTGTATTCCGATTATATGCTGCTTTCAAAAAATGTTTGTGTATTTCGTGATGCAAGTCTGAATCTGTTGGCAGAACCATATAATGTTGCTGTTGCGACCGTGCCTGCGCCAAATTTGCGTAGCATGAAGGTATATAAACCTGACCTGACTTTAATGATGCTGAGAAGAATTCGCTATTTTTTGTCTATGGTAGCACATAGAGGCTATAAAAATCTTATTCTCGGTGCTTGGGGTTGTGGTGCATTTCGTCATAATCCGTATGATGTAGCGCAATATTTTCATAAAGTGCTTATTGACGAAGGCTTTGCAGTTTTGTTTGATACAATTGTTTTTGCTATAGTTAAAAGTCAGAATAACTTGCAAGCTTTTCAAGAAGTCTTTTCTTGCAAAAACAATGAGTCCATACAGGAGCTGCGCAGAAAAGAAGATCGGGAAATCATGATGCATTTACGTAGTATAGAAGAAATAGTAAAAATAAAATGCAGCAGATGCGATAATCTTTTGGGATGCCTCGGTTGTAATTTAAGAGAGTTACAGCAAGATATTGAGCATGCCAAGAAGATGACGGGCTTTCAAAATGAGTAAATTCAACAATACTTTTTCTGGTAATATATAGAACAAGTATTATGCTTAAGTTCAGAACAGCTTTATTAAGACTTAAATACCAACTTGGAAGAAACCTTGATGGCTTTAATCTTGATGAAGCTGTTTTTCTATTATCCTCATGAAATATGCAGTAGTTGCATATTTTATCCTCATGAAATCTGCACTAATTGCATATTTCATGAGGATATGCTAGAATGAGAGTAAATTAGAGAGGGGAGTGAGCAATTAAAATGTTACGTCGAAAAATTTATGATAAGCTCTTGGCATGGAAAAACAACAAAGGCAAAAAAGACGCTATTTTATTACGTGGCGTTAGGCAGTGTGGTAAAACATATATTGTCCGAGAGTTTGGTAAGCGGGAATATAAAAATTTTATAGAGATAAATTTTATTGAGCGACCTGATATGCAGGCAGTCTTTTCCGGAAATCTTGATGTTGATAACATGGTTCAGCAAATAAAGCTCAGTATGCCGGGTTGCCAATTTATTCCCGGTGAAACGCTTTTGTTTTTGGATGAAATTCAGGATGCTCCTAACGCCAGGACTTCTTTGAAATTTTGGACGCAGGATGGACGTTTTGATTGTATTGCCTCCGGTTCATTGTTAGGCATAGATTACAAAAATGAGGTTTCTATACCTGTCGGATATGAACAGCAATTAATTATGCGTACTCTTGATTTTGAAGAGTTTATTTGGGCGCTTGGTGCAGAAGTAAATCTCAAGGAGATGCTGGCACCATACGTAGACGGAGCAAAACGAGTTCCTGAGGCTATGCATAATTCTTTAAACAAGTATCTGCAGGAATATATGGTAGTTGGTGGATTGCCTGAGGTAGTTGATACATATATTGCAACGAAAGATTTTTACCAAGTACATCTATTACAGGAAAAAATTCTGCGTGATTATCAGGATGATATTGCTAAATACGCGCTGAATCAGGATAAAATTAAGGCTAAGCAGTGTTTTCTGTCTATCCCGCGTCAGTTAAGCAAAGAAAACCATAAATTTCAGTATTCTGTTGTTGAGAAAAAGGCGACGGCAAGGAAATTTACCAGTAGCTTAGATTGGCTACATAATGCCGGATTAATTGATTTTGCTTATAATGTGAATTCACCTTGGTTCCCATTGAAAGCGTATGTCAAGGAAGATCAATTTAGAGTTTATCTTTGCGACATTGGTCTTTTGGTAGCTATGTATGGTTATCAGTTGAAAATTGCTTTGCTGTCAGATGCGTTGGAAGGACCGGCTAAAGGTGGCATTTATGAAAGTCTTGTTGCCGATATTTTAGCAAAAAGGGGAGAAGAGCTTTATTACTATAAAAAAGAGGATTCAACCTTAGAGATTGAATTTATCTTAGAACGGGATTGTAAGCTTGTGCCTGTAGAAGTTAAAGCCAGGAAGGGCTCGACACGGTCATTAAATGAGCTGCTTAAAATGGATAATATCGAAAGAGGTTATAAGCTTACAGCACAAAATACCGGTGTTGTTGAGAAAAAGATTACTTTACCTTTGTACATGGCTGCTATTATATAATCTTGCTGAAGCTCTTTTTCCCAATATCCTCATAAAATATGCAGTAGTTGCATATTTTATCCTCATGAAATCTGCACTGATTGCATATTTCATGAGGATAGCTTAAAATAGAGTTAAATATAATATTCAAGACACTTAAAAATCGAATGTTAAAGTGTTTGATATTTGAGTATTGAAGTGGAGAAGCATAAATGTTATCAAATTTTACCCCGCAGGATATTTCCTGTGCATCCCATCTCACTAAGCTGACCTGGGGTGATGAGATGGCGCTGACGAATGATAGCTTAAAAAATGTCCTGTACGAGGCTATGGTGCGCTATTATTATCGCAGTGAGGTCTTTTCTTTAAAAATGACGGATGATGACGGCATGCAGGGCTTTTTACTGGCGGCGCCTTTGAGTGAGCGTGATAATTCCCAGTCCTGGTTAAAGCAAAATCTGCAGCATTTTGAGTGTGAGGAGCAGGATCTTGTTTACGATTATTTGCGTTATTTGTCCTATAACGGCCAAAAGGTGAGGGCGTTGGCCAATCCGGAGGATTTGCTGCTGTGCCTGTTTTTGAGTATGAAAAGCGGTGTTGGCAGCAAGCTGCTGCATAACGTAGAAGCGATTGCGCAGAAAAAAGGTGTCAAAAAGCTCTATTTGTGGGCGGATGCTACCTGCGATTATGAATATTACCGCAGGCGTGGCTATAGCGAAGCAGCGCATTTTACGAATAATATTCTGCCACAGTTGGGTGCGCAGGAAACGTGGATATACAGCAAGGAGCTGAAGGAGTGACTGAGATGTTGCCTGAGATAAGTGATGCTTTACCGGCTTGTCCGGTAGAAACTACGCTGACCTTAATCAGTGATAAATGGAAGGTATTGATTTTGCGTGATCTTTTGACGGGAACAAAGCGTTTTGGAGAATTAAAAAAATCTTTGAACGGAGTTAGCCAAAAGGTTTTGACATCACAGCTGCGCCAAATGGAAGCTAATGGCTTGCTGACGCGCAAGGTTTATGCAGAGGTTCCGCCGCGTGTTGAATATAAGCTTACTGAGCTTGGTTACAGTCTGCAGCCTGTTTTGGAGGCTATGCGTGACTGGGGCGAGGCGTATAAGAAGAGATTTTGATAGCTATAAGCAAAAAACACCACCCGCAAATATAGGTGGTGTTTTACAATATGTGGGGAACAAGAGGAACGTTTTTACAGACGGCTTACATGGCCGATGAAATAATGGCCCCAGGAAACACGCGCCAATGCTTCCATGGTCAGCAGGCTGAGGCTGAGCATAATGATGAAGAGCAGCGGATAAAAGCAGAGCTGCTGCGGTGACATATGCAGCAGTGTAAGCAGCTCGCTGCCGACATACATATAAATGATGTGAATCAAGAATAAACCGAAGGAATAGTTGCCAAGATACATCATAAAGCGCTTGCTGAGGCTGTCCTGCGATTCCAGGGTGCAGGCGTAACGAAAGAGCATAGCGATGATGATGCTGTATAAAAACAGGTTGAGCGGGAAGCAGACAAATTCCAACAGCGGCAGGATGTGCAGGTAATATTTGGCAAACCAGCAACCGCCGATTAAAATCAGATTCAGGATGAAGCCTGTCATCAAAAGAACGTGATGGGTGTCAATCCAGCGCAGCATTTTTTTATGGTAGATATAGGCTAGCATACCGAAGGAGAAGTAGGCGATATAACGCAGAAAAGTGGTAATCTCCAGCGTAAGGATAACTGCCTGATTGCTGCAGCTGATATTGTTGCAGATTTTCCAGAACAGCTGCAGCAGGATTACCTGAATAATGAAGCGGTGCAGCCTGTGATGCAAGCGGCAGCGGTTAAAATAACGCAGTAGCAGCGGATAGATGGCATAAAAGCCAAATAGCGCACGGAAAAAGGCCATGTGGACGGCGCTGCTGCCGGTAACAATAAGATAGGCTGCCTGCTTGAGCGTAAAGCTGGCGTTGCTGAAGAACCAGGCACCGCCAAGATACAGCAACGAAAACAGCAAATACGGCGAAAGCACTGACAGGAACATTCTGCGGAAGAAGGACCACTTATAATAATCGGCATGGCGATTGTGGCTGATGAACATATATCCCGAAACAAACATTACCAGGGGTACGGCAAAGAGGGAGATAATGTCCAGCAGCATTTCGGAAATAGTGACCCACGATTCCGCGTGGGCGTGGCTGAAGTACCAGGTGGTGTGCATCAGCATGACGCCAAGAACCACGAAGCCACGTAACAATAGGGGAAAACTCATAGCTTTATACATCTTCTTTCTCTCTAGTAGAGTTATTGTACTACTTTTAATTTTATAGTCAAATAGCGATTAAGCATTTAGTTTATAACTAAATGGAATATAAAAAGTTGATAAGTTGTTACAGATAACTTACAAGCATTAATATTATAACTTCTGCGCAGATGTTTGGCGCTTGACAAAGACAGCGGCAGCGCAGATAATTTGAATAGAATATATAACAGATTGAGGAGGATACTGAAATGGAAAAACAGGAATGGCAAGGTTATGTACAGAAGGTAGCAAGCTGTGATTACCCGATACCGTTGAATCTGATAAACGATTATGATGATTGGAAATGCCGCAGCAACGTAGGACGTATGCTGATGATTTTGAAGGATATCGAGGGAGCTATGGCAGTGCTGGCAACCGTGAAGGATGTGCAGCCGGATATGGAGGATGCACCGGAGTTTGGCCTCAGTGAGGCGGAGCATAAGGTGCTGTGCCTGCGTGATATTGCCGAAATCGTCTGGCGCCTGACCGGTACCGGTGATGCACCGATTATTTATTTGAATGAAGCCTACAGACTGTGCCGTGAGTATAAGAAGGTTTTCCGCAGTGCGGATCGTGGCGCTATTTGGGCGCGCAGACTGGAGCTGCAGCGCTCCTGCGGCGCTGAGGCTGAGGCTCTGGCGGAGGCAAGAGCAATGCTGGAGGCGGAAAAGTCTGTGGAAGGCGTTAATCCTTATCGTTTCCACGCATTGAAGTTTATTGCGGAAAGCATGGCTGAGCAGGGCGATTACGCTAAGGCTGCGCTGCTTTTGGCAGATGCCTACAAATCCTTCCCGGTGAACGAGGCTGCCAAGACGGCACTTGCTGAGGCGGAGGCTGCTGCAGATGCTAAGGAAAGATATGCTATGTATCATCACTGCACCACGATTCAGTACCAGCCGTGGGAGAAGGATAATGTGCCGACGCTGGATGATGTACGCCGCCTGCAGGAGCGCAACTTTGCACGTCGCGAGGCAGCGAAGGCTGCCGGCGAGGAGCCGGATGAAAAGGGTTCTTTCCAAAGTTTAATTAAGTAATTAAAACGAGCGATTAAAAGATTTTGTACGCACTTTTCACGAATCTGTTACAATTAGTAGCAGGTAATAAAAATGTGAGAAGGGATGTACTAATATGAATAAAAACTTTTTAGTTTTAGGCTTAGCTGCAGCACTGCTGGCACCCCAGGTAGCAGGCGCTGAAGGCTTTGGTATTAATGAATGGTCTGCTGAAGGCGTTGCTATGGGTGGTGCGCGTATGTTTGCTGAGGACGATGCTGCAAACGTGGCTTACAACCCTGCTTCTATCACCAAAGTAAAGGGTGAGGTAATGAAGAGCAGCTACACTTATCTGAGCCCGCACGGCAACTATAAGCTGTATGATGGTGCAGGCAAAGAAATTGAGGACGGCAAAAACGTTGTTCATGCTGGTTGGGCAGTAGGCAGCTACTACGTAAGGCAGATTAATGATAAAGAATGGTTCGGCATCGGCGCTTTCCCACGTTTTGCTATGGTATCTGAGTTTGAGCGTGGTGCTTCTGGTAAGCCGACGATGGTTTCCACTAACGCTTTTTTCTCTAAGCTGAACGGTGTCAGCGTTACTCCGACCTATGCGCACAAGTTCGACAAAAAATGGAGCGCAGCAGTTGGTGCAGAAATTAACTATGTTGGTTTAGAGCTGCAGAAAAATTTGGTTCTCCCTGCTGCTGGAGTTAATGGTACTACGCAGATTGAGGGCGAAAGCTATGCTTTAGGCTGGAACGCTGCTGCCAACTATGCCTTTGATGATAAAAACGAAATCGGTGTAGTTTATCGCAGCCGTATTAAACATTCTTTAGAAGCAGACTTAAAAGGTTATGGAACAAAAAGTCCTGCAAGTCCCTTAGGTGGCAGCAATGATGTTTTTGGCAATGCTTATGGCGTGGTAACTCTGCCTGACAGTTGGGATATCGGTTATAACCATAAATTCGACAAGAAAACCCGTCTGGAATTGAAAGCTACTCGTACTAACTGGAGTACCTATGATGCTTTGAATGTTTACTTTGATAAATCTCTGATAGGCATTCCTGGTAAGGTAGAAAGCTCTCCGTCCGCTAAAAACTGGTCTGACGGTTGGCGTTATGCTATTGGCTTAGAGCATAACCTGAGCGATAAGTATACTGTTATGGCAGGCTTTGCTTTCGATGAATCCTCTATTCCTTCCGATGGCGGTGACTTCATGGTACCGACAGGTCTGCGTCGCACCTATTCTATCGGTGCCCGTTACAACGATAAGAAGCAGACTGTTGCTGTTGCCTTGGGCTGGATGGATGTCGGCACTCTGGATTTCGCAGGTCATCTTGATAAGGGTGATGCTTATAGCAGCGCTCATGCTTACGACAGCTTTACCAAGATTGCCTCTATTTCCTACCAACGTAAATTCTAATTTCATATTTTAGCTTTACTGGAGCTGCTGCACGAAAAAGTGCGGCAGCTCTTTTAATCTGTCTGCTGTTTGTGCTACAATAGGCTTAACAAGGTTATTGGCGAAAGGAGAAATGTAAAATGAAATGTGATTGCGCTAATTGTCCTACACATGCCTGCTACACCAAGGGTGTTAACTGCACAGGCGTGCCCATGGAGGCTGTCAAGGAAGCCTATACCGAGGAAGAATTGAAGCTCATGCAGGCTGCTGCCTATGTTGAAGGCACGTTCTACAGCAATATCTGCCGTTTGCAGGAAACTGCGGAGTTTGCCAAAGCTATGGGCTATAAAAAGCTGGGCATGTCTTTCTGCATCGGTCTGAATGCGGAAGCACGCTATATTGCCAAATATTTTAAACAGCAGGGCTTTGAGTTTTACAGCGTATGCTGCAAAAACTGCAGCTTCCCCAAAAAAGAGCTGGGACTGAAGCAGGTTAAGCCGGAGCTGGAGCACGAAGCAATGTGCAATCCTAAATTCCAGGCTAAGTTTTTGGCGGAAAAGGGCGTTGAGCTGTACATTTCCTGCGGCCTGTGCGTTGGCCATGATGCTATTTTCAACATGAACGCCGAAGGTCCGGTAACGAATTTGGTAGTTAAGGACCGTCTGCTGGCCCACAATCCTTTGGGCGCTATTTATTCCCGCTACTGGAAGCGTAAGCTGGGAATTATGGATGACGGAGAAGTATAAAATACACTGAATTATGCAGGGAGTAATTTCGGAGAATAATTAAAATTTTCTCTTGAATTACTCTCTGCTAACTCCTTTGTAATTTTCTCGTTAATTGGTGAAAAAATCCTGCCTTCCCCGTTGCTTTTTTGTTGCAATTTGATACAATATAATTTACGGAAGGAAGGTACACTAAATGATATTTGATACACATATGCACTGTGATTATTCCTGCGACAGCGAAATGAAATTTGCTGATGCCATTGACGCAGCCGCTGAGCAGGGGATTGGTATAACGGTTACAGAGCATTGGGATTATGATTATCCGACTAATCCGGAAGCATTTACCTTTGATATAGATGAATATTTCGCGCGCCTGCAGCCGCTGAGCAGCGACAAGGTGCTGATAGGCATTGAAATCGGCATGCAGACGCATACTGCTGCCGAGGATAAAAAGGTGGCACAGGCTCATCCGTTTGATTATGTGCTGGCTTCTATCCATTGCATCGGCGGACGTGATTTATACGAACAGACCTGCTACAAGGGACGCACACGTCAGCAGATTGTAGAAGAATTTTTGCATGATGCGATTACCTGCCTGGAACAGGAGCGGGATTTTGATGCGTTTGCGCATATTGACTATATCTGCCGTTATTGGCCGTATAAGGGGGCGGAGCGTGAGCTGCGCCTGCAGGATGCACCGGAATTATTTGATAAGCTGTTTTTGCTTTTGATTGAGCAGAACAAGCCTATCGAAATCAATACCCGTCGCCTGGATGATGCTGCTGCGGTAGCAGGCTTGCTGCCGCTGTATAAGCGTTACCGTGAGCTTGGCGGCAAATACTGCACTCTTGGCAGTGACGCCCATTATAAGGAGCATGTGGGGCGCAGATTGCAGGAGGCGCTGGCTTTGGCAGCGCAGGCAGAGCTGACACCTGTTTATTTTAAAGCGAGAAGGATGCAGATTATGGAGGGGTTAAAATGAAATGCGTGCGTTTTGAGGATTTGCGGACAGGCAACAAGCGTATAGGCTTTATTGACGGCGACGTTATCCGTTGCGTATATGGTTCTCTGGAGACATATTGGCAGATAACGGATGAAACCTTTGCTATGCGTGATGTACGCTTGCTGGCACCCTGCGTACCGAAGCAAATTATCTGCGTCAGCTTTAATTATAAAAAGCATGCGGATGAATTCGGTGTAGAGGTTCCGCGTGAGCCGAGTATTTTTTCCAAGGCTGCGCATACCGTTGTCGGTACAGGTGCGGATATCATCTGGCCGAAGCAGGTGCAGGAGCTGGCCTTTGGCGCGGAGCTGGGCATTGTTGTCAAAAAGAAAATGAAGAATGTCAAGGCAGAGGATGTGCCTAAATATATTTTGGGCTATACCTGTGCTAATGATGTTACGGCCCGCGACCTGCAGCGCAAGGAGCGCCAGTGGCTGCGCTGTAAATCCTTTGATACCTTCTGTCCCTTGGGACCGTGGCTGGAAACGGAGTTAGATCCCAGTGATTTATCCATCCGCTCTTATGTCAACGGTGTGCTTAAGCAGGATGCGCGCACGAGCAATATGATTTATAATCCTTACGAAATCTTGAGCTATATTTCCCAAAGCTTTACGCTGGACGCCGGCGACTTGATTTTGACAGGTACTCCGGTAGGTGCAGGGCTCTTGAATGAGGGTGATGAAATCACCGTCGAAATCGAGGGCATTGGCAAAATTACCAACAGAGTAGTTATGGAATAAGATTTTACAAGACGTGTGTTGCAGCACGTCTTGTATTTTTTTCCTGATTGTGTTATATTTTGACTGATAAGTCAGTGATATATATTGTAATACCGGACTGATACTGCTGCTTGGGAGAGAGCAGCTAAAGGAGGTTCTTTTTTTATGCTTCAGAATATGACAGAGGGAGCACCATTGAAGCTGATTATTCCCTTTACGGTGCCGCTTCTGATAGGCAATGTTTTTCAGCAACTGTATAATATTGCCGATATTATTATTGTCGGGCGGACGATTGGCGTGAATGCTTTGGCTGCTGTTGGCGCGGTATCGCCGCTGTTCATGCTGACGATGGTGCTGACGATTGGTCTCAGCAACGGCTTTACCGTTGTTACAGGCCAGCGCTACGGTGCGCAGGATATGCAGGGAATGCGCCGCAGCATTGCTACCTGCGTTGTGTTGAGCTTGTTTTTTGTTTTGCTCATTATGGGGATTATGCATTTGGTTATCGACCCGATGCTGGTGATGATGAATATTCCGCCGGAGCTGATGGAGGATGCTTATGCCTATGTAATGATTATTGTCGACGGTCTGCTGGCGATGATGGCTTATAATCTTTTGTCGGGTATTATGCGTTCCTTGGGTGATAGCAAAACGCCGCTGTACTTTCTCATTATTTCTTCGATAGTGAATATTATTTTGGCGCTTGTTTTCATCATCAGCTTTGGCTGGGGTGTACCGGGAAGTGCGTTTGCACTGGTTATTGCCCAGGCCTTTTCCGCAGTGCTGTGCGTAATTTATATTTACAAGCGCTTTCCGCAGCTGCATATTCATCGCAGCGATTTCAATTTAGACTGGCCGGAGCTGTGGGCGCATCTGCGTATGGGCTTGCCGATGGCAGTGCAGTTTTCGGTTTTGGGCCTTGGTATTATTATTCTGCAGTCTGTCTGCAATAAGTTCGGCAGTGACCAGATTGCCGGCTTTACTACGGCGATGCGCGTAGAGCAGCTGGCGCTGCAGCCGATGATTTCCTTCGGCATTGCGATGGCTGTGTTTACGGCGCAGAATTTCGGTGCTCGCCGCTTTGACCGCATCCGTGATGCGGTGCGTCGCTGCTCGCTGCTGACGCTGGCTTTCAGTCTGTTTGCTGCGGTTGTAGTATTTGCTTTCGGTGAAGAGGTTATCGGTATCTTCCTTGATAATCCATCACCGACAGTTATGGAGTCCGCACATCTTTATATCTTGTATACTGTGCCTGTTTACTTCTTCCTCAGCCAGATTTTTATTTATCGTAACGCCTGTCAGGGCATGGGCGTAAGCATGATTCCGATGCTTTCGGGTGTGGTTGAACTGATAATGCGTTCTATCGCGGCAATATATCTCAGTGTGCCCTTTGGCTATGAGGGCATCTGTATGGCGGAGCCGATTGCCTGGATCAGCTGTGCTGTTTTCGTTTTTGCAGCCTACCACTATTTTGTGCGTCTGTTGGAAAAGCAATATACACCTGTTGACTGAAAATAGTGAGCAGAAAAATGCGCAAGGCGTCTGCTGCCCGCGGTGCGGGGCGGCAGACGCCTTGCTTGTGCTTTATTAATAAAAGGTGGAACTCGTGGTTATTTGCCGCGGCGTTTGACATCTTCGTCAACCAACGCACGTTTTTCTTCGAAGGCTTCATCAAAATCTGCGCCTTCATCAAAGCAGACCATGGCAGCACTCAGCATTTCAAAATTCTTTAAGGTACCTTCGCTGTCAGCCTTGTAATTTACGGCACGTTTTCTGCTGATGCCGAAGCTTTCCGCTTCGGCTGCGGCGTCAATGTTGGCACCAAGGAAAACAAATTCCCAACCATCCTTTTCCTGACGCTTGCTAAGCATATCTTTAACCTTTTTATAGGTGTAATTTTTGCTGCTGTTTTCGTAGCCGTCGGTAATGATTACTATAATTGTTTTACTTGGGCGGTCTTCAGCAGCCAGCTTTTTGTGCAGTTTGTGGATATGACTGACGCTGCCTCCCACGGCATCCAGTAAGGCAGTGCAGCCGCGTGGCTGGTAATCCTTGGCTGTTAGTTCCTTGATATCGCTGATAGGCAAACGGTCATGTAAAATTTGTATTTCATGGTCAAAAAGTACGGTGGAAATTACCGCCTTAGTACCGCTTTGCTTCTGTTGGTTCAAAAAGCTGTTGTAGCCGCCGATAGTATCTTTTTCCAGGCCGCTCATGGAACCGCTGCGGTCGAGCACAAAGACAATTTCGTTAAAAGCAGTTTTTACATCAATCATGCTTGCGTCCTCCTTTGCTTTACTGAGTTTATTATAGCAGGAGGAAGCTTGAAGCAGGTCGCGCGGTGAGCGACATTTTAGAGCGAGGTGCCGGCGTATTTGTAAAGTAACTCGTTGACCGTAAAAATATCATATACCGGCTTGGTGAAGCAGAAGCTGATAATAACATCAGCCTTATCGTTGGGAGAAAGTGCGTATTCGGCGTAACGCAACAGGTCTGTAGCCTCGTCTAAATTAAGCTGCAGAGCTAGCGCCAAGGAGATAACGGTTTTCTTGCTTGGGTGATAGTCCTTTTTGCGTAACTTGGAAAAAAGCTTGCGGTCGATATTGGCTTTTTTATAGACTTCGACATCTTCCAGTCCTTTTTTCTCAATAAAACGGAAGAGCTTGCTGGAAAAGGTGTTTTTATCCGGCTGAGGAATGAATTCCGGCCAGATGTCCCGGCAAGGTTTTTCTGCAACTGGCAACTCCTCCGAATCTTCTTCCGGTTCTATCATAAAACAGCATTGTCTGATGAGCATTTTTTCTTCTTCTATGTAATGCTTGCTGATATAGGCTTCCAGGGAACGGCACAATTTAAAATCTAACATAGCGTATCTCCTTAAGTGAAAAGTATCTGCTTATAGTTTAGCAGATGCAAAGTAGTCTGTAAAACAGCCTGCCAAAGTATACTTTTTACACTGTAAAAGTTTCGTCGGAGTTATAGCGTATTTATGTAACGGAAAGAGCCAATTTTTAGAAAACTTATCTCGACAAAAATTCCTGCGCAGGTTACAATTAAAGTACAGAGAATACATTTAAGGATGGTGAATGCTATGAAAAAAGTCTTGCTGTTACTGTCGATGCTGATGTTTATTTTTACTGCTACCGTATCGGCGGCGAGTGCTGTTTTTTTGAAAAACCAATGGTATGAACCCAGCGAAGGAACAGCAGAGTATGTCAGAGTATTTACAACGGATAATCCCGATTATTATCGTTATATCAACGACAGATTTGCCTTTGCGATTAATCTCCCGGCAAACTTCAATCAGGCCTTCGAGAGCACTAACGGTGACGGCTGTGTTTTTAAGGATGAATACGGCTCCAGCTTTACTGTCAGCGGCGGTCATAATATGGGCATGACGCTGGCGGATGAATATAATATGGATATCCAAAATCATCCGTCTGCTGCCTATAAGGCTAAGGGTGATGACTGGTATGTTATTTCCTATCTGGAAAATGACAGGATTTACTACAAAAAGTGCTTTATCAACGGGGAATATTGGAATACCTGGTA
>CAKQHU010000017.1 GCA_934234275.1 uncultured Phascolarctobacterium sp. | reverse complement strand
GCAGATATGAACGACGATAAGAAATTTACGTCAACAGATTTATCACAATTACGTACAAAATTGAATAGCATGAAACCACCTGTAACTGAAAATTATAAAGTCGTTAATATACAGAATGGTTGGTATGAAATTGCTCCTTTGGCTAACGAAAGTATGCGTCTTGATGTAGATGGCGCTAAAGAAGGTAACGAAGTAAATATTAAATTGTACAACAGCAATGGTAATGTAGCGCAGAGATTTTACGTTAATAATGTTGGTAATGGCTATTTTACGCTTAGAACAGGCTGTAATGGTTATGTGGATTTAAAATTCGGACAAACAAGTAACGGCAGTAATATATGGCAGTATGAAAAAGAAGCAGATAACGGCAAATGTCAAAAGTTTAGAGCAATAAGACGTAACAACGATGCCGGAGTATTCATTGAACCCCTGGCAAAGGAAGGTATTGCTGTAGCTTGTGCTAATAATAGTGTAGCTGCTCAGACTAATGTAGTTGTTTGGACCAGAGAAAATAATAATTATCAAAAATGGAGATTTATTCAGACATCTGCTGCTCCGCTACCTGTAAATGTGGATAATGGATTATATTCAATTCAGCCGCAGTGTGCGCCTAATTCCGAGCTTACAGTTTTAAACGCCAGCAAGGACCGCAGTGTACCTGTTGTAATATATAGCAAGAATTCGCAGAATCATAAGCAGAAAAGTCATCAAAAATGGCAGGTTACTAAATTAAATAATGGGTATTATAAAATTACTGCGGAAAATTCCGGTTTAGCTTTGAATAACCACAATGGCTCCAATGCAAATGGCAATCCGATAACTTTGTGGGATTATAGTGGCTTTTGCCAGGAGTTCAGATTCCTTGATGCCGGTAATGGCTATTATATTATTCAGCCCAAAAACGTTAACGGCGTTTTAGATGTCTCCGGCGGTGGCAGTGCTAATAATACCAGGATACAATTGTTCCAATACAACGGTTCTGCTGCGCAGAAGTGGAAATTAGAACGCAGAAACCCGGGTGAAGATGAAAGATATAAAGAATGGAGTGAATGGCCTAAGCGTAATTGTGATGTTTATGAAAACGCCAATCTGACAGCGAAAAAGGGGCGTGTAGATACAGCAGATCCGGTTACTGTTTTTGAAGAAACTGGAAGTTCGTACCATATTCGCTATAAAACGAATAGTGGTGGAATGAAAGAAGGTTGGGTAACGAGGGATGTGTTTAAAGAAATTCCTAATGATTTAGATGCTAAATTTGTAGAAGCTCAAAGAAAATACCCCGAAAATATGAATTGGTATAAAAAGGATCCAGATCAGCATGGCTCTCAATGTCATGGGTTTGCGTTATTAATAGGAACTGAATTAAGTGGAGTTTGTCCTCAATGTAAATGGAATAAAACTACAAATAAAAGTTATCTAGATCAGTTAAAGCAAGGTGATATAATACGCTATCAAGAAAATAGTGCTCGTACAGGCAATGATGGCAAAGCAAGATGGAGAGTAGGACATACTATAATTATTAAACAAGTTAATGGCAACAATATTATTTTTGCGGATTGTAATAAAAGTGGTACTTGTGATGTTCATTGGAATAGAATTATCACTAGAACTGAATTAAAAAAACTGTTCCTTAATGGTGACTACGTTCGCCAATATCCATACTGATTATTATTGGAGGTCTACACAATGAAAAAATTCTTATCGCTAACGCTTGCGTTAGCAACACTTTCTGCAACATGTTATGCAGAACAGCCTAAAGCAGCAGAATACAGAAATATTATGTCATCCGGTAATTATTATGTTGAGTATGAGTATAACTACGCTAAAAAGATTCTTGCAGTGCAGAACGGCAAGCGTATGGATTATACAATGCTGCAAAGCCAGCCTAATACCGCATTGGCAGCTCTCGGTTTCATCAACCCGCTTTTTGCAATTGCCGGATTTTTAGGTGGTGGCGAAAAGAAAGTGCCGAGTACACTGTATCAGGATGGTAAGTATTATCAATTCGAAAGCAAGAAGAAAGCGACGATGGCGTATTATAACCAACTGGATGATCCCAATATTGATCCTGCCGCCGGTTGGAATATGGTGCGCGTAAAGCTGGCGCTGCCGGAAGCATTAGTAACTTTTGCTCCTAATGATGTGTTTAATTCGTTTACCGGTTTTAAAGCACCGCGTTTCATCGAAAGCGGTAAGAAGACTTTCGGCAAGAAAGAGTTCAATTATGACAAGTATTCCACTACTTATAATAATATGAATGGTCAGCCAATGTATAAAAAGAACTTTTACATGCTTTACGATTTGGAGAAAGGTGAACTGCAAAGTATTAAGGTCATGATTCGCGTTGGTAATGAAGAAGAATGTGAGGCAGATGAAATAAAGAATATCAAAATTACCGGTGAACTGCCTGAAAAGATTACCGATATCCCTGAAGGCTGCAAAGTTTATGCGGTTGGCCTGGGCGACATCAATGACCTGGTACAAAGACCGGTTTTGGTAGAAAATTACAGCAAAAAGGAGACTGAGGCGAAATGAAAATAAAGAAATTTTGTAAAGTAACATTAGCTTTAGCTGTTGCTGTAAGTACTATGGCGAGTGTTGTTTGTGAAGCAAGTAATCTTGATACTTATCGTAACTTGTTGATGAGAAAGACTTATACAATTAAATATCAGGAAATTACTCCGCAGGCACGTGCAACTAACAAGGACAGAATTAATCTTTATGGTAAAAACAGTATGGATACCGGTACCAGCGATTTGTTTGTTAATAAGCCAACACAAAGTATTTTAGTGTGTGACGGAAATAACAAATATGAAGAAATAGGCGTTGGTAATGCCTATCTGGAAAGTGCCGGTGTCAAGAGCGTTGCAACTTGCCGTTTACAAAAAGGTGACGAAGTTTTTAACTATACAAGATATTACGATAAAGATAAGCTTGTATATCGTGGTACCAAAAAGGGTTCTGTCAGTGCGGTAGAGTTTAATATTCTTGCTAACCTTGAACAAGGCGATTCTTTTGGTACAGCCAATATGACTCGTTTGCTGAATGCTATGTTGCCTGATGGTAATAAAGCTGCCGGAATGCCATCGTTTAGATATGTTGGTTCCGGCTGGTTGAATAATGGCTTGAACTATGAAGACTACCGCAGCGATTCTAATGGTGTATTTGAAGCGGTAAGATATTACTTTAATGGTTATACTTTAGTGAAGATTGCTTCCGCAACGTATTATACTAACGCTAAGGGCGAGCTTGACGGCACACGCTGCATTATCAAGATTGACGAATTTTCTCCGACACCTGATAAGAAGTATCTAAGCTTACCGGAAGGCCTGAAGGATACTACAAAGCGCAAGGCAGCGGATAAATAAGGGGGCAGTGAAAATGAAGAAGGTAGCTATATTGTTGGCAGCCTTGGCTGCAAGCAGTGTTATGTCGGCGTCTGTTGGTTTTGCGGAAACTCCGACTTGTGTAATGATGAAATTTACAGATGATACAAGATTTGATAAGGTCGATTCTGCCGGAATGTTATCCGATTTGGTTATGGAGAAATTGGTTAATACGGGTAAGCTGAATTTTCGTGGCACTAAAGTTATAAATCAGGATATCGAAAAAATGCTTTATAATGAGCGTGCAGCAGAACTGCGTAACGCACGTCGTGCAATCAGCTGGGGTGATTATAATACTTTGTTTGAAGGACCAGGATTTAAGGAAAATATGGCGCAATCTATGGCAACGGCAACCGTTGGACAGATTGTAGATCCGAACCTTACTGCTCCTATCGGCAGAAACAATAGTGCAGAATATCTGATTCAGGGAACTATCTGTAACATCGGTACAGGTCAATGGATGAATACGGATATCAATTCAGCTGTTGGTTATGCGAATATGGCAGCTTCTACACTTGGTATGGCGGGAGTATCCAGCTTCCTTGGCCCTGTAGGTCCGTTATTAAGCGGATTACAAAACAAGAAGACCTCTATTGGTGTACAGAGTGAATTGCGCTTGATTAAGGCTGCTACCGGCGAAGTTGTTTGGTATAAAAAATGTACCAGTAAAGTAGAATCTGACCATTTCACTGTTGACGGTGCAGGCAGTTTGCTTGGCTTGGGCGGCTTGGAAGGCTTGGCTGCTGCCAATATTCCTGCAAGCTGGGGTGACGATAAGTTGAGTTCTGAGCTTTTGTATAAAGTACTGGATAAGGCTTCTCAGGAAATCAGTGATGCTATTGTTGCTGATGTTGATGCAGGCAAGCTGTTTTTGAAATAGGAGTTTATGAATGAAGAAAACAATTCTTGCCTTACTTATGATAGCATTGTTGGGTATTTGCACAAGTGCTTTTGCAATTGACAGAAACAGTGAAATTGCTATTATGGATTTCGGCACCAGACCGGGAGCCACTGAAGCAGAAATCAGTTTAAATAATGCCGAATATGTTACAAGCGAATATATAATTGACCGTCTTGTTGATGATAAATGCTTTCTGGTAAAGGAGAAAGATTTTGTTATGGGACAAGTTAATGATGCTTCTATTTCTACGGTTGGTATTATAGATCCTGATACTGCTAAAAAAATAGGTGCTTTACTTAATGTAAAGTATATTTTATGCGGTAATATTACTAACGTAAGTTTGAGTGAAGCCGGTGGCAGTTTAGGTGGAGCAGGGCTGACAAAGAATACCGTGCAGGCACATATAATCGGCAGAGTAATGGATACTGATACCGGTAATATTTTGTATATGACTAAGGGTACCGGCAAATCTGCAAGCACTTATACGAAAGTTAAAGGTGTTGTAGGCGGTACGATTCGGTTTGGAACAGTTCAGGTTACGCAGGATAGTGTTCATAATGCTATTCAAAAGGCAGCTTATGCTATGGTAGATGAACTGAATAAAAAGGTAAACTAGGGAGGTTAGTCTTATGAACAAAATTATGGGAGCAATGGCTTTATCTATAGCCTTATTTTTGGGTATTAATGCTGAAGCAGCATGTAATTGTTCTAGCAATTATGCTGGCAGTTATATCGTTAATACTTCTAAATTACCGCTTACAATGAGAAGTGGTCATGGAAGCAATTACGCGAAGATTGCCTCAATACCTAAAGGAGCAAAAGTTTATGTTTCTGCAAGTAATGGTAGTTGGGCGCATGTAAGCTATAATGGCCGTAATGGATATGCTTCTATGCAATACCTTAAGAAAGTTTCACAACAAAATACAATTTCTTCTGGAGTGATACGTGGTGTAGAAAATGCAACTAATTTAAATGTTACTATTCAAGTAAAAGATAGGATTTATTGGATGAAGTCTAATTTAAACGGATACAAAAATGGAGCAAGATATACTGGTTCCGGTCAATGCCGAGGATTTGCCAATAATGTTTATACGTATTTGTTTCCTGGAGTACAAAGGATAGCTGGATATACGAATGATAATTTCGGGGCGTCAAGATTTGATGGTTCTATTAAAGTAGATAGAATTGAAGGTTTTGCTCCTAATGAAGTAAATACTGTGAAAAACTTTTTTAGAAATGCTAAGCCAGGGTATTTTGTACAAATGGGGCGCAGGTATTCCTTAAATTCTTCTAGAGATGCCGCAAAACCGCATTCTGCAATTTTAGCTGGGGTATATGATGGTGGTTGTGACTTTTATGAAGCGAATGCTGATAACAGAAACACAATTCAATTAAATTGGTACACATGGGATAAGTTAGCTAATATGAATAAAGGATATACCCTCTATGCTCCTCAAAATTACAGACTAAAATAATCATCAAAGGAGATGTTAACAATGTATTCAAAGAAAAATTTACTCGCTGCTGTCGTACTTGGTCTGTCCATGTCTTTGACAAGTGTTGCACCTGCTATTGCAAGTGCGGATGATGTATCCGTACAAGTAAACGTGCAGCAAAATACTAAAGGCTCTGTAAACTGGGCAAAGGGTGCTGAGGCTGATGTTGAAGCATGGGGGGTAGGCCTGCCGCCGGAAAATGTGCCTGCTGCCCGCGGTACTGCGCTTGCGCGTCGTGCTGCTATTGTTGATGCTTATCGCCAGCTGGCAGAAACTATTAAAGGCGTGCAGGTTGATGCAGAAACCTCTATGCGTGATTTAGCAATTGAAAGTGATATTGTAAATACCAAAATCAATGCATTGGTACAAGGCGCCCGTATAGTTGAGGAAACTGCTAATGATGATGGCAGCTACACTGTCAGAATGGCTATTCCTCTGTATGGCGTGAAGAGTGTTGCAACAATTGCTGTACCGGAAGCACAAAAAACAATTCTGCCTGAAGAAGCGCCTGAAATAAGCGAAGATTATACTCCTGCTCCGGAGGTACAGGCTGAAGCTGCTTCCTATACCGGTGTTGTTGTGGATGCTGCCGGCTTAGGCTTGGAGGGTACCTTCTCTCCAGTTATTTATGATGTTAACGGCCGTGCGATTTATGGCATGCGTAACATTGATAAGGACTTTGCTATCAGCAAGGGTATGGTAGAATACTATAACGATTTGCAGACCGCAACCGTTAATTCCCGTGCAGGCAGCAATCCTTTAGTTGTAAAAGCAGTGAGCGTTCGTGGTGGCGGTAATTCTGTAAATCCGGTTAACGTTGTTGTTAGTGTAGAAGATGGCGATAAAATTTTATATGCTAATGAAAAATCCGGTATGTTGGAAAATAAAGCAGTTGCCTTTGTAAAATAAACGGCAACAAAAAAGGAATGCTCGTCTTAAAGGGCATTCCTTTTTTACTGATAGAAGGTGAGAGCAATGTTGAAAAAGTTGGTATTGGTTTTATACTGTGCTTGCGCAATAAATACTTGCTTTGCACAAAATATTGCTAATAATGCTGAAATCGTTGTAGACTGTAATTGCCTTTATGATGCACAGGGAAGAGTAATTTATGCTTCCGACCGCAATAAGGCGTATGAGTACGAAGGTGCAGCGCTGACAGCTTACCGGGAGGCACGGTCGACAACAGATAAACGGATTGCCAACGCAAAGTATACGGAAGCAATAAAAAATATAAATCTTGCGCTGGCGATTATCCCGGACAGTGCGGAATATAGGCTGCTGGCGGCGCAGATTTATCGTCATCGCGGCGGTTTGAGTTACGCAAAAAATTATTTTAACCAGGCGTGCTCGTTGTATGAGAAGCAGCTCAAAGATTATCCCGACAGCATAACGTTAAATTTGCAGTATGCCATAGCCTGCTATGCCGGTGATGCCCGTTATTATCCTAAATATGAGGACTATAAAAGCAGAGCTTGTTTATATGCGATGCAGACATTAAAGCTACTGGAACGGAATAAAAACCAATATAGTGAAGCAGAAGCCTTGCTGCCGAGATTATTGGCCTATGTGGTTTTGCAGGACTATAATGAGGCGGCAAAGACAGCAAAGCGTATAAATAGTATTTGTGTACAATATTCGCCGGCATATGCTTGGGCAGAGCAATATGAGTGCCTAGCTGATGACGGGCAATGGTTGTGGCGTGTGAGCAGTAGGGAAGATGCAGAAAAGGATTTCCTGTTATATTCCGTTGATGAATGGGGTATTTAGGATAATCATAGCTTTACTGCAGGGTAATAAATTTATTTTATGGAGAGAGAAATGAAAAAAATTTTTACTGTAATATGCTTAATTGCGTTTTGCTTTATCACTGTCATATCAATGACAAATAGTGCTGCGGCAGCCGGCAGTAATGATTTTGCCAAGCATTCGATGGCAGCCAGACAAAAACAGGCTGCCCAACGTGACCGCATAGTAAATCAGCGTAAATATGCTTTGGAAAAGCAGGCAAGAGATTGGCAGAAAAGACGTAATCCGCTGGCTGAGCTTTTTGCCCATCATAAGAATAAAAAATTTCATGGCGAACCGGCGCTGAATGCTCCTGCTTTTGCTGTAAGAGTGTTGGAGCTGTGCAATACCGAACGTGGCAAGGTTGGGGCTGCTCCCTTAAATCTTGCAGCTGATTTGCAGGATAGTGCGGCAATCAGAGCTGTTGAAATAACGCAGCTTATGTCGCATACAAGACCTGACGGCAGCAGCTGCTTTTCCATTGTAAAAAATAAAAACAATACTTTAGGTGAAAATATTGCCGCGGGAAGAGGTACTCCCGAAGGTGTTGTTGATCAATGGATGCATTCTGAAGGACATAGGGCTAATATTTTAAATCCTGAATTTAAGGAGCTGGGTGTTGGCTATTGTTGTGATGAAAATACTGAGTATGAATATTATTGGGTACAGATATTTAGAGGATAATGCTTAAAGGCAGACTGGTATAAACCGGCCTGCCTTTTTTAGCTTAAAAGAAGATTGAAATGCTGTTTAGTGAATGTTTTATGCGATATTTAGGCAGACAAAGTATATACTTGTTACTTCCCTTCCTCCTTCATCAGCCCCTCATTATAAATCGCCGGTGAAGAGCCTGCTTCCGTAATGTGCGGTGTTAAAAGCAGCAAAACCTCCGTCTTGCTGTGTGAACGCGAACGGTTTTTAAACAGCTCGCCTAAAAGGGGAATTTTGCTCAAAAAAGGCACCTGCTGCATTGTACGCTGCTGCTCCTCGCTGATAAGACCGCCGATAACCAGTGTTTCCCCACTGTACATGCGCACGTTGGTGTCGGCGGTGCGACTGGTGATGCGGTAGTTTTTCAGTTCGCTGATGAGTACAGGCGTGCTTACCTCGGTATGGACGCTGGCGGTAACCATTTTGCCGTCCTCACTGATGATGGGGGCGTATTGCAGCTTGATGCCGGCATCAAGATATTCCGTTGCCGTATAGCTGCCGCTGCTGTCATGCTTTTCTGTCTGCACGGGGATGTGGTCACCGATGAAAATGCTGGCCTCCTTGCCGGGTATGGTGATGATGCGCGGCGTTGCCAGAATGCGCGCTTTACCGTTGCTGATGAGGGCATTAAGCGTAGCGTTGAAACGGAAGGCAAACCCACGCCAGAATTTAAAGCTGCCGTCATAATTGCTGCTGTCACTGTTACTGTCGTTCGTTTCCTGCTTACGCTGGGGAATAGTGTCCCAGTCCCAGCGCACGCCCAGGTTTTTACTGTCCTCGCGGCTGACGGCAATGATTTTTGCTTCCAAAGTTACCTGCCTTGTAGGTATATCCAGCTTGGGCAACAGCTGCTTTAAGCGTGCGTGGCATTGTTCGTCGCCCAAAAGGATGAGGCTGTTGGTTATATTATCAAGACCGAGCTTGGAGCCGAAGTGGGGTGTCAATGCTTCCTGCACATCCTTGGCTCTGGCGTAGCTTAAGGGATAGCAGGCCAGGCGTTCGCTGACGGGCTGCGGCAGTGCGGGAACGTTTACTGCAACAGTTTGGCTGACGTTGGCGGGGGAAGGCAAAAAGGGATTGGTGAGCTTATTTTGGGCATTGCAGGGCAGAGCTAAGGCAAGTAGCAGACTGCTGAGTATTAACGGGAAAAATCGTTTTAGCATAATGGCTCCTTTCGGTGTTGTCCGTTAAAAGGACGGAACAAGCATTGCATAGTAAATTTCATTTTTCATTTTAGCGCAAGCCGGGAATAATTTCAAGCGAAAATTTAGAAAATAGAGAAAATTTTAAATTATCATATTGCATTTCGCTTTTTTTATGCTACAATGAATGCAACACAAGAAAAATGAGGTGATACAATGGAGGGCTTGCGTAATAATAAACTGGCGGAGGATTTGCTGCATCTGGCATTGGCTCAGGGAGCCAGTGATTTGCATATCGAGCCTGACGGACAGGGCGTGCGTGTGCGCATCCGTGTTGACGGCTTGCTGCAACAGCTGTGCGTGCTGCCGCACTCTCAGCAAAGCACACTGCTGACACAGCTGAAGGTGTGGAGCGGTATGGATATTGCCGAAAAAAGAGTGCCACAGGACGGCAGGCTGCTGCTGGAGCATGAAGGCAGCGAGGTGGATTTGCGTTTATCCAGCCTGCCGACGGTGAACGGCGAAAAGCTGGCGATTCGTTTTTTGCAGCGTCAGGATAATTTGCTGCAGCTGGAGCAACTGCAATTCAGCGATGATAATTTGCAGCGTTACCGCCGGCTTTTTCATCAGCCGAACGGTTTGGTGCTTCTGACGGGGCCTACTGGCAGCGGCAAAACGACGACGCTTTATGCTACGCTGCAGGAGCTTGATGCTGCTGCCAGCAATATTATAACCTTGGAGGATCCGGTGGAATACAAGTTGCCGGGAATCAATCAGGTGGCAGTCAACCGCAGGAGCGGGCTGACCTTTGCGGCAGGCTTGCGTTCGGTGGTGCGTCAGGATCCGGACGTTATCATGCTAGGTGAAATCAGAGATGAGGAAACGGCGGCGATGGCGGTGCATGCAGCTCTGACAGGTCATTTGGTGTTGAGCACATTACACACGAACGATGCCATTGGTGCGCTCTATCGTCTGCTGGATATGGGGATTGCCGATTATCTTTTGGCTGCCGGTTTGCGCGGTGTGCTGGCACAGCGTTTGCTGCGCCGTCCTTGCCGCCATTGCGGCGAGCGGCGCTTGGCGAATGCAGCGGAGCTGCAGTATCTTGGGCGCAGGGCGGATGAAAAACTGCAGGTGGTGCAGGCTCACGGCTGTGAGCATTGTCATGGCACAGGCTACAGAGGTCGCTTGGCCTTGCATGAGCTGGTTGTGTTTGATAAACGGATGCAGCAGCTTTTGGTAAACGGCGCCGATGAAGCAGAGCTTTTGCAGGAGGCGCGCAAGCAGGGATGGCGCAGTCTGTACGCCGATGCAGTAGCAAAGGTGCTGCAGGGGGCAACTACGGTTGAAGAATTGTGGCGCGTCGGTATCACCGGGGAGGCTGACAATGCTTGATAAGCTGCTGCTTTTGGCACGGAATATGGGAGCAAGCGATTTGCATCTTACGCCTGCGAGCGTACCGATGGTGCGCGTAGATGGCAGCCTGCAGCCTTTGCAAAACGAATTTATTTCCCGGGAAAAGCTGGAGAAGGCGTTGCTTGCCCTGCTGCCGGAGCAGGAAAAACAGCAGCTGCTGCAGACAGGTGAGATTGATACAGCTTTTAGTGACAGTACGCAGGAGCGCTGCCGGCTCAATATTTACCGCCTTGGCAACGGCTATGCGGCGGCGATTCGTCTGCTTCCGAAGGAAATTCCTGACTGCAACAGTCTTGGCCTGCCGCAAATTGTCTGTCAGCTTGCCGAGAGCAGCAGCGGTTTGCTGCTCGTTACAGGTGCCACAGGCAGTGGCAAAAGCACAACGCTGGCGTCGCTGGTACAGCAGATAAATCAAACGCGCGCTGTACATATCCTGACGCTGGAGGACCCGATAGAGTACGTTTATCCTGAGGGGCTGGCACTGATTAACCAGCGTGAGGTGGGGCGTGATACAAGGAGCTTTGCCAGCGGTCTGCGCAGTGCGCTCAGGCAGGACCCGGATGTGATTATGGTGGGCGAGCTCAGGGATGCGGAAACAATCGGCATAGCGCTGACGGCGGCGGAAACAGGTCACCTTGTTTTAGCTACGCTGCACACGCAGGATGCTGCAGGCACGGTAAACCGTATTCTTGACGTACTGCCCGACAGGCAACACGTTTGTACGCAGATGGCCGATTGCCTGCTGGGAATTTGCTGCCAGAGGCTTTTGCCGCGTTGTGACAGAGCAGGCAGAGCGGCGGCCTTTGAGGTGCTCGTTGCAACGCCTGCCTTACGCAATCTTATTCGTGAGGGGCGCACGCACCAGCTGCAGTCCTATTTGCAGACCGGCGCGCGTTATGGCATGCAGACGATGGAGGATGCGGTAAAGGCCTTGCAGCTGCGAGGAATAATAGCATGAAAAAAAGCCGCTGCGAAAACAGCGGCTTAATATATACAGATAAACTGTGAAACGATATTATAAAATTTCTTCTCTGATTAACGTATTCATCATCTTTTGCTTGCCCAATACCCAAAGCAAATCGTTTTCTTCGAAAACGAGTGAAACGTGGGGGTTGGTAATGGTAAAGGCACCACGCTCCAGACCGACAACGAGGCAGCTCCACTTGTTGCGCAAATCGGCAGCCTTCAGTGATGTTCCCAAAATAGGAGAATGCTTATCAATCGTAATTGCCAGGGAAAGGAATTGCTGTTCCGGTTTATTTTGGTGGTTATCCAGCATGAATTCACGCAGGCTTTGCGGCAAATCGCAGCGTTCCAGGCCCAAGCTGCGCTGTCTTACGGCAGCATCAAAAACCTGCAGCTGGCTGCTTGTACCGATGAGCAGCAGCTTATCTCCCTGCTCAACTATCTGCTCGCCGCCGGGCATATCAACAGTGCGGTGGGTGCCCAAAAGCTGCAGAACGTTGCAGCCGTAGCTTTCTCGGAAGCCAAGACTGCGCAGGCTGCGCCCCTTAATCGGCGAGTCCTTCTGTAAATCGTAATAAACAAGCTGCAGGTCCTCGTCGAACCAGGTACGGCTGTCATCGGGAGCGCTTTCGCGATGCTTGCGCATGTGCTTTTCGTTAAGGTTTACCAAAAAGCGTGATTCGATACGCAGATATTCGCTCATCAGCCAGTCGGAGGAGGAGATGAAGTAGGCTGCCAGCAATATAGAAACGCAGGCCAGAAAACCATGCAGATTCAGCAGAGTGTGGAAGATGAAGTACAACGAAGCGGATGCTACAAGCAGCTTGCCGAATACAAGGAACATTAACGGCAGATGGTTAGCACGCTTTTTGAACCAAAGCTTGGAGAATAAATCACCGTTGCCGGCGCGGTTGACAAGCACAGCGCGCAGAATCGGCGACATAATGATAAAGGTGGCTGCGGCGGTCAGCAGTCTGCTGTACGGCAGCTTCAGCGTGTTGCCCAAATAAGGCAGCAGGTAATATTCCGCACCCAAAGCGATAGCTGCCAGCAGGGTGATGAAAATCAGCATACGCATGGTGTAACCTGTCAGCAGATTCTTCCAGTCCTGATCCTTGTCATCGTCAGTATTGGTACCAGTGTAACGGTCAAGCCAGCTTTTAGCCTGAGGCGGCAACAGCTTCAGCACCAGATGGTAAAAGGGCTCGGCTGCCATGATACAGAAGGGAGTAGTAAAGGTGGTAATTACGGATACCGCTACGATAATCGGATATAAAAAGCTGCTGATTACGCCAAGGCTCATGCCCAAAGAAGCGATAATAAAGGAGAACTCACCGATTTGCGCCAGGCTGAAGCCGCAGTGTACAGAGGTGTTGAGGCTTTGGCCGGAGGCCAGCACGCCGCCGGTGGAGAAAATCAGCTTGCCGATAATTGTTGCTACTACCAGCACGAAAATAGGCAGTGCCTGCTCCAGCAGGATAGCGGGATCTACCATCATGCCGACGGATACGAAAAAGACAGCGCCGAACAAATCCTTGATAGGAGCAACGAGGTGCTCGATTTTTTCGGCGTTAGGTGCTTCGGCAATCAAAGAGCCCATGATGAAGGCACCCAAAGCGGAGGAGAAGCCGAGCTGAGTTGCCAACACAACCATACCGAGGCACAGGCCGATGGAAACAACTACCAGAGTTTCTTCGTTCATCAGCTGTTTAGCCCATTTAAAGAAGCTGGGGACAAGATACATACCCAGAACAAACCATAAAACGAGGAAGAAAATCAAGCGTCCGATGCTGAGCAGCAGCTCCATCGTGGAAATGTCGGCGCTGGCCACAGCCATAGTTGCCAGCAGCACCATCATCACGATGCCGGCGATATCCTCGATAATCAGCACACCGAAAACGATTTCCGTAAAACGCTGCGCTCGGAGCTTCAAATCGTCAAAGGCCTTGATGATAATCGTGGTGGAGGACATGGAAAGCATACCGCCCAAAAAAAGGCTGTCCATATGGTTCCAGCCGAGCAGCGTACCGGCGAAGTAGCCCACGGCCAGCATACCGCCGATTTCTACCGCGGTGGCGATGAAGGCGGTACTGCCTACGCTTTTCAGCTTGTAAAAGCTGAACTCCAGTCCCAGCGCGAACAGCAGGAAGATAACACCGATTTC
>CAKQHU010000016.1 GCA_934234275.1 uncultured Phascolarctobacterium sp. | reverse complement strand
GGATACCTTAAGGCTGATTCCTATAGGCTTTAAGGGAAACTCTTTAGGATAGCAATGTGAAGGCCCGTCGTCAGGCAATCGCAGCGCGAAATAAAGTATGACGTCTGCGCTCGGAGAAAGTTGTATGGCAATATTTTCGGACAGGGGTTCGACTCCCCTCACCTCCACCAGAATTAGTCCAATCGTGACAGTTGATTGGTGGAATAAAAAGCAGAGGATAGTGTATAACAGCACTATCCTCTGTTTTTGTTTGCAAAATGATTTTATATGCAGGAGTGTAGGGATAGAATAGATTATTCCTGCTGGCGGAGTGGAAAAGAAAGTGGGTTATAGCGTGGAAAATTTTGGCGAATATCTTTTAGGTGCGTTAGGCTGTATTAACATGATTTTGGCAATGCGCAAGTTTGAAATACAGTGGACGTTTTGTGATTATGTGGCACCTGTGCTGGAGGAGGCGGGCGAAACGATGCTGGGAAAACGTGGCTCTTTCTTAGTACTGGTTGCGACCATCTTTATTCTGGGGTTGCCCATCAGACACCAATTGTACCGGGGTGATTATGTGCTGCCTTTGTTTATTTTCCTGCATTTTGTTGTTATGCGGGTATTTTGGCTGCAGACACAGAGAATGATTTATCTTGTGTTCGATCAATATAATGAGGAAATATGTGAAAGCTACGAGAAGCAGGAGGAGGAGCCGGAGTATCCCTGGAAGGAAGCGGAGCTGAGCCTGCTGTCGTTGCCGTGGACCTGGACTGATAGTTATAATCGCTATAATAATTTAGAGTAGGGCAGGGAGTAGACTAAGCATTATTAATATGAAAAAATTAGCTCTGCTGCGGAGTTTGCAGCAGAGCTGCGGAAAATTTTTGAAGCATAAAAAAGCCTACAGGATTACATTGTCAGTAATTCAGTAGGCTTGATTTTTTAGAACATGTCGGTGTTCAACCGATGAACAAAGTATAACATATAATAACGAGGTGATCGTGGAAAAAAGGTAAGCATTGATTTTGTTAGAGATTCGTCGATGGTTGTGTTTAGTGACGATAGTATTCTTTTATATTTTGGTTGAAAAAGAGATATCGTAAGGGGAGAAATTTGGTGATATTGAAAAATAGTAGGCAATGCCTTATAATGTATTATAGAATAGATGATAGGGAGATGATTTTTGTGAGCATACGTGAGCTTAGAGAATGCACTGGACTGAGTCAGAATAAATTTGCAGCAATGTTTGGTATTCCTGCTGCAACAGTAAAGGATTGGGAGTATGGCAGACGCAATCCACCGAGTTATGTTGTGGATATGATAAAAACGATTTTAGAATTTAAGGGAATTATCATTGACAGTAATTATGTTGATGAATGTGAAAAAAGAAGAAAAAGTGTTGAACGCGCGCTGGCAATAGTTCTTACTGCCACAAAAGGTCCTGATGAAGAGTTTATGAAGGCACTTGAGTTATATATTAGTGGCAAGCTGACCCTTAGCGAAATAGAAAAAAAGGTTAATCGTCTTGAGTACATAGGAGCGTAATATATATGAATAATGGAAAATATTGCTATCCTGATAGTGATGTGCTAATCAACAATTATGATATACATGACAAAGCTTTGCTGGAAAAGCTGGAAATACAAAAGGTTACGGTCAAGCTTTTAGGTTTAGATATACGACCGGAGAGGATAAAGGCAACGTTCGATATTCAACATCTGATTGCAATACACAGGTATTTATTTTTAGATTTATATAATTGGGCAGGCCTCTTTCGTGATGAAAATTTGTATAAAAGTGAAAGAGTCTTAGGTGGTGGTTCCGCAGAATATGCTGATTATAAAGATATAGAGGCAAAGCTTAATATTTTTTTTGAAAAGTATGCTAAGATTGACTGGAATAAAGAAGAACAAGATTTACCTTTAATAGTAGTAGAGTTCCTTGTAGAATTGTGGAGTATTCACCCATTTAGGGAAGGTAATACGAGAACCTGTGTGACCTTTTTATGGCATTATTTACAAGCCCGCAATATAGAGTTTCATATTGAGTTAATCAGAAATAACCCAATGTATGTGAGAGATTCTTTAGTGATGGCGAATTATGAGCAAAAGGAGTACCTTACTCGTATTATAACTGACGCTATATTAGGAATTAAGCATGCACATGAAGCTATAAAAAGTAATTCTGAAAATCAGGAGAGCTATAGAATTGCAAAGTCGGATTATGATGCATTCAAAGCAAAGTATTCTGTTAAAAAGTAGTATAGATCGACAATCTTATAAATACTAGAAATTTGGGGTGTATACGATGAGTAGATTTGACTTTTTGAAGAGCAAGGACCAAAAGCTATATAAGCTTTGCACACAGGTAGAAGAGCGCGTGAACGATGATGCTGATGTGTTTATGCTCAAATGTCGCAGAGCTTTGGAATGTGTAGTTACTGTTGCCGGTTGTAATGGTAGAAGCTTATACGAAAAGGTTAATGACATAAAAAATAATTTGCAGATATCCAGAGAGATGCAGCATGAAATTTTTGCATTAAAGGATATGTGCAATGAGAATATCCATTTTGAAGAAAAGAATAGAAGTGAAGTTGATGTTGTCGGAACACTTGCTAAGCTGGAGCACATTTGTCATTGGTTGGTTGATGCTATTATTGATAAGCAAGTGAAAACGGTTATTTCTGATAACGTAAATGTACTAAAGAAAAAAACGCGCGAGCTGGAAGAGGCTTTTAAAAGGAATGATTTTGCAGCGGTAGCAAGGTTGAGTGAGGAGATTAAAGCCTTGTCTGATAAGCAGCGTGAGGATATACATGTTATTAAGAGTGGTTCTGATTTAGATGCGGATGATAGAGAATGCTGCCAATCTTGTTCATATCAAGTTGATGGTAAATGTAAAAATTGTAAAAGTGCATACTATAATTTATGTTTAGAAGTTGATTCTGGGTGTGTTTTTTATCAAAGCAACTTGGCGAATAAACAGCGTGATGATATACATAGTATTAATCGTAGTTCGTCAATAAATGCAGATGAATTATATAAACAAGCTAAGCAAAAAAAAGATAAAGAAGATTATAAAGAAGCCTTTAAGCTCTTTATGCTGGCTGCTGAGAAGGGACATGCTGCTGCGCAATATGAAGTTGGATATGCGTATTTTTGGGGCAAAGGAGTAGAGATAAATGTAAAAGAAGCGTTTAAGTGGCATACGCTTGCTAAAAACAATGGAATGAGTATGCAAAGGGACGATTAGCATCTTTAAGTAAAATAAACTCCAACATGTCAATCGTGTAAGTTTTGCGATGGTAAATACTGTCGGAGATTTACATATAAAATTATGGCTGTTAATCCTAATTGGACAGTCTGTAGTCACTATGCTACAAGGTATTAAGACCACGCCAAGACATAACTTTTTACAGCTACTAGAAAAAATTGAATAATTCCGCACAAAACAATACAGGCTGACGCTTCGCGTTTACGCAAGGCGTCAGCCTTTTTATAATAAGAATAGTAGTATTATTATTATCATTATTGTTTTTCCTTTTTTGATTGTCGGTATGTCCATGGAGGTATGGGTTTATCTTTATTCCATAGCCCTTTTTTCTCATGTTTAGCTTTAGCTTCTAGACTTGCATATGAGGAATAATCAGATGATTTATCGTATTTTTTATAGTGCCATGCGGCTCCCTTTGCCAAAAGTGTAGCATTAATGTCTCGTCCATCGACATACACTTTTGCCAGCTTTCTTTTATAGCGATCTTCTCCATATACACGTAGTACCAAATTTTTATTACTTACGAGTTCTTTTAAAATTCCTGTAGCCTGAGGACCATATGGTTGAGACTTTTCTGGAGTGTCTATCCCATAAAGCCTAACGTTATATTTATATCCATTTTTCTCTCGAAATACGAGAGTGTCACCATCTTTAACGTGAACGGCAATACCTTCGACTCTTTGGGTAGTATCCTTAGTGTTTTCTTGCAAATAGGTGGATTGAGTATTAATTTGTGATAAAGAGAAAAAGGGGGCGATACAAGGAGCAATGTAACTGACTGTAAACAATAATATAAAGGTGATAATAAATTTTATCATCATAAATCTCTTTTTTGTAAATACTGGCGGCAGTTTATAAAGCAAATATAGTAGCCAATAAGAGCAAAGTTCCTAGTACGGGTATGAGACAACCGGAGGAAGCAGTAGCATGTGTAGTTTTAGAAGAAATTTTACCAGTAGGAGTTTTGGTTTCGTGGCTATCGTATCTTATAGTAATACCTTTGGCATTAGCATCTATTGAGTTTTGTTGATCTAAAAAATTAAGATAAGCAGCAATATCATGTTCAGAACTGGCATGCTCTAGTATATATCTTTTTTGTTCGGCGTTAAATTCGATATTTTTTTCAGCCATAAATTTAGCTAGTTCTAATTGTGTTTCTGTAGGTAGGGCTTTGTATTCCTGTGAATTAAATACATCTACTATTGAAAGGGAATTATTATTAGTAGTTTGCAAATCTTTACGCATAATCATTTACCTCACTTAAAAAAATCACATAATGATTTCATGAAAGACTTTTTAGTCTTTTCAATATAAACAATGATAACTACAGCTGGTAATTCTATCCGTAGTGATTGCTGATTGTAAATATTATCACGTTTTTGTAGCTCGGATAGAATGTGAATAAATCTACGAATATCGTTTTGGGCACTAGCTGCCATTAAACGATACTTTTTTAATGAAAAGTTATCTAACACTTGTTTAGCAAGAAGCATATCATCTTTGGCTAACCAAGATGCAACATTGAGCATTTCTTCTTCAAAGGTAATTTTAGGGCAATATTGGTTAAATTGGGAATTGATTCTTGTGCTTATTTCCAATAAGTCTTGTTGATAAGTTAGCCAGTTTGTGTTTATAACAATCTGTTGCTTACACTGAGTATCTTCAAAATACATAAGTAACTTCTCCATTAATTGATATTTAACGGCATCCGGTAAATAATGAGGAAGAGTTTCAACTAATCGCATCATTGTTTGGTCAGACATTTTTGTGACACCGGTTTCCCACTTATGCATAGTTGATATAGCATAGTCATAAGCTGTTTGACCATATTTTTCTTTATAGTCAAGCATAAGCTCAAAAAGAGATGCTTTAGGCAAAGAGAAAAAATAATGCTTTATATCACATATAATTGGTTGAAAATACTTGTTTAACCTAGCGTCAGCATAGTATGATTGATAGTCGAAATATTTACGTTTATATCGTTTCCTATATCCCATGATATTCTCCAGTAATCATTGTGTTAAATAAATTAGTTATCTTGTAATTTTAACTTGTATTATATCATATTCCGCAATAATTGAATATATCTTTCGTCAATGCATGATTTGTAATTTATATAGGAAAAATGAATGGAATTCATGCAGTCGCTAAGAGCTTTCAACTGACCGGTAATTTCGTAGTAATATTAAACAACTACATCCACAGCATTGCTTCGGTAATAGGCAAAGCATTATTGTTAAAATACATTGCCCCTTGGTCTGACATGCTAAGCAGCTTACACATAAGGTAGTATTTTTACTACGCATAGTTATGTATTCTGCATCATGACCTGTTTTCTTGACTCCTCTGGCAAATTCTTTGAACAAAGCATTGAAATTACTGTTTACTATCAGACTGATGAAAATAACTACGACATTTTTGGACATTTCAGTTTCATATCTTCTGGTTATAATTTTTAATACTTTGAGTGCTGTCTAACATAAGGTTTTTTAGCGTTATTTAAAGTGCCTGCCTATAACAGCACGAGGATAATGTACTTTCGCGGTACGTTGTCCTCTTTTTTGCTTTTAGGATGAATTTAAGCATCAGTGATGCAAAATTTTTATTCTATAGCTTTTTTTATTAGAGCAATGACAGTTTCTGTCTATGACGTCATATATAATTTACTTATAAGATTCCTTAAATGAAAAAACAGCACTGAATATATAAAAAGGAGCGGATAGATTATGACGAAGAAAGCATTGAAAAAGCAATTAAAGAAGCAGCTGAAAAAAGCTGCTAAGCAGGCAGCAAAAAATAAAAAAGCTATAAAATTACTCAAAAAGCAGTTGTCGGTCTTTGAAGCAAAGTCAATGAGTTATTTGGAACGGCTTTTTATGAGCAATGTGGATTATCCGGTAGATGATTTCAGCGCTATTGCCTATGTTGATGCAAGCTATAGCAGCAATGAGCGCTTTGGCGCTATCGGTATAGTGCTGCTTACAAGCAGCGAGGTTATTCAGTATTCGGAGATCCCGGAGAATTTGGAGGACTGCGCTCTTACCTCCACTAATCATGAGCTGCTTGCTGCAGCTAAGGCAATTAAGATGGCCAAGGAAAGACACATCAAGAATCTTATTATTAAGCATGATAATAGTTCCATCGCTGAATTGGCTAAAAGCCATTCTGTAAGCAAGACAAGCATGGAGGAATGGTACAAGCAATTAGTTATGAAGCATAGAGAAAAGATGAGCATAACCTTTAAAAAGGTCAAAGGACATTCCAAGGAGTATTTTAATGAGCTTGCTGATAGATTGGCATATAAAGCGATGAAGGCGGAGCGTGTGAAGCGCGCTAATACACCGCTGTTCTTTTCCCTGGGCGATAAGTTTCAAGAGGCTTTGGCTAAGGTAAAGATTTGCGGTTAAATGTTATATATGCTGATTTTAGTTTATCTTGAAGCGCTTGTGCTGGAAAACACATTTAGAAGAATTATTAACCTCGGAAGCACGTGGCATATAAGCTGTATTTTGTAGTATAATTATATAAACAAAATACGGAGGTTAATGCTATGACAAGAGAAATGCATATGGGCGACATTGTGCGCCATTTTAAAAGAGAAACTGTCGCAAATCCTACGACGGAATACTTATATAAAATACTGGCCTTTGCCGAGCACACGGAAACAGGCGAAAAGCTGGTGGTGTATCAGGCGCTGTATGCTCCGTTCAAAATTTGCGCCCGTCCTTACGCTATGTTTATGAGCGAGGTGGACCGTGAAAAATATCCTGCGATTAAGCAAAAGTACCGCTTTGAGGTTGTGAAGGAGTTCTGATTGCTTAGGCAATTATACCGGTGGTGCATGTAATTTTATTTGCAGGGGAGAACGGAAATGCTTTATCCGATTTTAGAGCAATATGATGTTGATATAGAAAAAGCGTTGGCCTACGGCTTTGTGCGGGAGAGCGAAGGGCTTACTCTGCGCAAGCCATTGCCGGAAACGGAGTTTTACGCTGTCGTTACGCTTGCAGGCAAGGCGGTGGAGGTAAATGTTTTTGAGAGTGATACGGACGAAGAGTACCTGCCCTTTAACGTTGCCGATAACATCAGCGGTTACGTTATGAGCGTGCGCGAGAATGCAGAGGTATTGCTGGAAGAAATAAAGACGCAGTGCCTGATTAAGAGCAATGTTAAGCTGCAGCTGATGGATTACTGCTCGCAGCGCTTCGGTACTGTTCCCGACGCGCCGTGGCCGGAAACGCCGGAGAATTTTACCTTTAAGACGGCGCGGAAAAATAAATGGTACGCTTTGTTTATGACGATTCCCTATAAAAGCCTGGGCATAGCGAAGGCGGGGAAGGTTGATGTTTTGAATATTAAGCTGCCGCCGGCGAAGATTGTGCAGCTGGTGGATAGGCAATATTTTTATCCTGCGTATCATATGAATAAAAAGCATTGGCTGACGGTAATTTTGCAAAAGGATGCAGACATTTCGCTGGTGCAGGAGCTGTTGGCGGAAAGCTATCAGCTGGTGGAAAAATAGCAAAGGAGATTGAGCAAGTGTTACATATAGGTTGTCATTTATCTTCATCGAAGGGCTTTTTGGCGATGGGAAAAACGGCGCTGTCGATCGGTGCCGATACGTTTCAGTTTTTTACGCGCAATCCGCGCGGAGGCAAGGCGAAGGCTGTTAAACCCGAGGACGCGGCGGCGTTGAATGCGTTGATGCGGGAGCACAATTTTGCGCCGATTCTGGCACACGCACCGTATACGATGAACCCCTGCGCGACGGACGAAAAGCTGCTGGAGTTTGCGCAGATGGTGATGGAGGGCGATTTGGCAATGCTGGAATATGTGCCGGGGAATATGTATAATTTTCATCCCGGCAGCCATGTGAAGCAGGGAGCTGAGGTTGGCATAGAAAAAATTGCGGCGCTGCTCAACAGTGTGCTGCATAAGGATTTGCATACTACGGTTCTGCTGGAAACGATGGCAGGCAAGGGAACGGAGGTTGGCCGCAGCTTTGAGGAGCTGGCAGCTATTTTGAGCAAGGTGCAGCTTAACGAAAAGATGGGCGTCTGCCTTGATACCTGTCATATTTTTGACGGCGGTTATGATATCGTTAATGATTTGGACGGCGTACTGGCGCAGTTCGATAAAATCATCGGCCTGGAGCGTTTGAAGGCTGTGCATCTGAACGACAGCCTGAATATCTGCGGCAGTCATAAGGACCGTCATGCGTGCATCGGTGCAGGCAATATCGGGTTGGAGGCGCTGACGGCGGTGATTAACCATCCGGCGCTGCGCACGTTGCCGTTTTACTTGGAAACGCCGAACGAGCTGCCGGGCTACGCTGCGGAAATAAAGCTGCTGCGTGAGCGCTTTGCAGAGTAATATACCAAGAATTTTTGCAAGAGGTGAAAGATAGAAATGGAAATGGCTTATACTGAGCTGAATGCGAAGCTGTGCGCTTTTTTGGATAAAACGCCCAACAGCTTTTTTGCCGTGAAAAATATAAAGGAGGAGCTGGCGGCCGCCGGCTTTGCTGAGCTGCAGGAAAACAGCAGATGGCAGCTGCAGGCAGGCGGCAAATATTATGTCAGCCGTAACGGTTCGGCGCTGCTGGCTTTTGTGATTCCGCAAAAGGATTATCTGGGCTTTCAGGTTTACGCCTGCCACTGCGATTCGCCGGCGTTCAAGCTGAAGAATAATGCGGAAATTGTGGTAGACAAAAAGTATGTGAAGCTGAATGTGGAAAAGTACGGCGGCATGCTGCTGAACACCTGGCTTGACAGGCCGCTTTCCGTTGCGGGACGCGTGCTGTGCAATGTTGACGGCCGCTTGGAAGCGCGTCTTGTTAATGTTGAGCAGGACCTGATGATGATTCCGAATCTGGCAATCCACATGAACAGGGAAGCCAACGACGGCGTTAAGCTGAATGCGCAGACGGATATGCTGCCGCTTATCGGCAGTGCTACGACTAAGGATGGCCTGCAGAAGCTGTTGGCGGAGGCCTGCGGCGTTACTGCGGAGCAGATTGTGGATACGGAGCTTTTCCTTTATAACAGAATGCCGGCGACTACCGTGGGTCTGGAGCAGGAATATGTTGCCGGCGGCAGGCTAGATGACCTGCAGTGCGTGTTTGCCGGATTGCAGGGCTTTTTGGCGGCAGAAGCAGGCGAGAGTGTGCCGGTATTCTGCATGCTGGATAACGAAGAAGTCGGCAGCGGCACGAAGCAGGGCGCGGCGGCGACCTTCTTAAAGGATGCGCTGCAGCGCATCAATATGGCACTGGGCAGGGACGAGGAGGATTATCTGGTGTCCTTGGCCAACAGCCTGATGCTTTCGGCGGACAACGCTCATGCGGTGCATCCCAATCATACGGATAAGAACGACCTGACGAACAAGACCTATCCTAATGAGGGCGTGGTTGTCAAATACAGCGCTAACCAAAAATATACTACGGATGCGGTATCCGGCGCGCTGGTGCAGCTGCTGGCTAAAAAGGCGAACGTGCCGCTGCAGCTTTTCTATAACCGTTCGGATATGGCAGGCGGTTCCACCTTAGGCAATATCTCTACCGCTCAGGTAGCAATCAAATCGGTGGATATCGGCCTGGCGCAGCTGGCGATGCATTCTGCCTACGAAATGGCAGGCGTTAAGGACACGGCCTATCTGGCGGAGCTGGCGCAGGCGTTTTTTGCCGCCGCCGTTGCGGAGGCTGGCGACGGAACGTACTTCCTGAAGTAACAATTTAATATGTGTAGATATAGGGGCATAGCAGATGCTGGTGACAGGTCTGCTGTGCCTTTGCTATTAGTTGCGGGCGTTTCGGCGTGGTGCTATACTGAGCTTAGGAAGTTTTATAAGCGAAAGTGGTGATTATATGTTGCAGGCAATACGCAGATTATCTAAAACTCATTTGGCAATGATAGTAGTCTGCCTGCTGGCGGTGGGCGGCGCTGTTTATTTCTTTTTGGCGCAGCGTGCAAGCCGTCATGCGGCGGAGCTTTTTAATTATTATATGGCAAAGCAGCAGGTGCTGACAGGCACAGTGACGGCCGAGGAGCTGCGTGCCGATATCTGGGGCAATGTATATTTTAAAAACCTGACCTGGGATTCGCCGGAGAACGAACGCCTGGTGGATGTGCCTGAGGGACGCATCAAAATCAAGCCGAAGGACATCATACTGCGCATAGCAGGCATTGATACGGTGCAGGAGGTTGAGCTGCACAATGCTTATATTCATCTTGGCTTTGATGATAAAATGCGCCTGGATATCCTGCAGAATAAAAAGACGGCTGAGGAAAAAATTCTGCTGGACGAGGTGCCTATGGAAAAGCGCCATCTGCAGATTAAGGGCAGACTGCCGAATATTAAGCTGATTTTGCATGATACGGTGCTGTCCGCGGAATATAAAAAGCGTAATTTTATTTTGAATGACGTGGAGGGAACGGCGCAGATACATGAGCATCAAAAGCTGGAGCTGCATCTGGCGGCAGGACGCTACGGCGGCAGTATCGCAGGCAAGGGACTGAATATTGACGGCAAGTGTGACCTGCATGGTGAGCAAAAGGTGAATATCAATATCTGCCTGTATGATGTTATTCCGGATTCGCTGGGCATGAAAAATGTTAAGGATGCGATGACGGTGACCGGGCAGATGACCGGCAGCCTGAGGAAGCCTGTGATTGATGGTGCACTGGCGCTGAAGGAGCTGCATCTGAACGATTTGTATTTTACGAATATCGACGGCACCTACCATTATGAAAATGCGCTGATAACCTTTAATGATGTAACAGGCAGTATTTTCGGCGGTACCTTTGATGCTATCGGCCTATATCATTTTGATAATCGCTATTACAAGATTGATGTTGACGGCAAGGATCTGATGGCTTCGCTGGCTGCCAAAAGCAGGAAGATTAATACGAGCGTTGCCTTGAAGATTAAGTTCCGCAACCAGGGACGTCATGGTAATAATTTGGTATACGGCAGCTTTTCTACGGGCAAGGGAACGTACATGATGGTGCCGTTTTTGAGCCTGCGCGGCAGCTTCAGCGACCAGAGCGGTGAGCTGGCGTTCAGCAATGTGGAGATTGAAACCAAGGTAGGAACGTTTGAAAGCGATGTCTTTAAGATTGTGGATGGCAAATTGCAGTTGGGCGAGATTTTTCTGGCGAACGGCGAAGGCAGGCGGATACGTGTGAGGTAGGGGGGATTTATAAAATTATCTTTTTCGGTAGAAGCAACAAAAACTCCGCTTACTCTATTTTAGGGTAGGCGGAGCTTTTTTTATTTACTGTTAAGTTCTATTGCCAAAAGCTTAATTTACTCCTTCCGATGTTTTCTTCTGAAATCCCAAGGCTTTTCTATTTTTTCCTGTGACCATAAGCCTTGGCGGCAGCGCTTTGCTGCTGCCTCAAATTTATCATATATTTCGCAGTTATCGAAGTTCATGTGGTAATGCAGTGCCATGCCTTCCTTCAGCATTTCGGCGCTCACGTCCTTTCCTTCGCAATATACAAAAGCAACTTCACGGTTATACTTATCAATACACTTAACTTTCAAGCGGACTGTGCCTTGGCGTAACAGTTCGCTTAATTTTTTTGTTGCTTCTGTGCCAAAGGGTTGCTCTCTTTCCGGTGCATCTATCATAGCAAGGCGGATGCGGTGGGTTTTTCCTGTTATATCGCGTACATGGATGGTATCACCATCTATAATGCGTACCACATATGCTGTATAGGCGCTGGCAGGCCTCGCTTGTGCGCTGACTATTGAGGCTATGCCGATAAGACCAAGGGCAAAGAGAAGAAAGAGAGTATAGGTGATTATTTTATAGCGCATATTATTTTCCTTTTCTATAAAGATGGGCTGCCGTACTGCTAGGTACGACAGCCCCTGTGCCATATGATTAGTTCTCAGTATATTTTTGCTTGTATATACTATTTACTGCTGTGCATATGGAAATTGCATCACAAGTCTTTCCTGCAATACACGGGTTAGGGTGTCGATATTAGCACTCAGCTTTTCAATTCTGCCTTCCATACGGACCAGAAGATACGAGCTGACGAGCATGGGGAAACCATAATCCGCAGCAGCGGAGAGAAGTCTGTCAAATTCCATGAGGATCACTCCTTAGTGTTTTTTACGCCAACCCTCAGTCATCGCCTTTGGCGATGCCAGCTCCCTTTCAGGGAGCATATATGGGTTAGTGGTGATTTTAAGAATTGCGTTTCGCAAGTAGTTTATATCTCCCCTGAAAGGGGAGGTGGCTACGAGCGTAGCGAGTAGACGGAAGGGTTGTTATAGTTTACGCCAGAACTTGGACATTACGATTGACAACACGAGCTTCAACAGCTTGTACCAAGTCACCGCCGATGGTGTTGAAAACGTTGGCTGCGACGATTTTTTGCATTGCTTCGTCGGTTTCGGATTTGGTGAGGTTTTCTTTTGGGTTGGAGATGGTGATGATTTTGGTGCTGCCAGCAGCGTTTTTAAAGACGAGTTGTAAAGATTTTTCCATGGTTGATTGCTCCTTTGTGTCATAATGATACAACCCTCAGTCATCGCCTTTGGCGATGCCAGCTCCCTTTCAGGGAGCATATATGGGTTAGTGGTGGTTTTAAGAATTACGTTTCGCAAGTAGGTTATATCTCCCCTGAAAGGGGAGGTGGCTACGAGCGTAGCGAGTAGACGGAAGGGTTGTGGCGTTCCCCTTACGCCTCCGCCAGCTCACTCTTTTCAGTCAGCTCAATATCCTTATAAGGCTTCTCCATCAGACCGCCGAGTGCAGTGCCTGCCTCGTACACCTTGTCCAGTGCAGCGTCAGTCTTGATGCCGTTGAAGTTTTTCGCCTTATACTTGGTAGTGCCGTCGGCACCGGTGCCATCCTCAACGTTGATTACCAGAGTACGTTTCAAAATTTCCTGATTGATTTCTGCCATAGATTAAAACTCCTTTCGATGATGAAAAATGAATGGTTGTGCGTGTAGTTCCGCTTTATGTGCCCCCTTTAGTCGCTGACGCGACAGTTCCCCCAAGGGGGAACCAAGAATGTACTAATGAAGGTTAAAGGAACGCTATTAGACTTGCCTGCCCCTTGGGGAAGGTGTCAGTGAGCGTAGCGAACTGACGGAAGGGGGGTGAAAGATAAAAGTTCGGTAGAAGATAGCCTCTCCTTGGGGAGAGGTGCCGAGCTTGTCGAGGCGGAGAGGGGTTTCGACTAACGTAAAAAGTACAAACCCCTCTCAGTCACCCTGACGGGTGACAGCTCCCCCCGAGGGGAGCCTTTTTTTACGCCTCCGCCAGCTCACTTTTTTCAGTCAGCTCAATATCCTTATAAGGCTTCTCCATCAGACCGCCGAGGGCAGTACCTGCCTCGTACACCTTGTCCAGTGCAGCGTCAGTCTTGATGCCGTTGAAGTTTTTCGCCTTATACTTGGTAGTGCCGTCGGCACCGGTGCCATCCTCAACGTTGATTACCAGAGTACGTTTCAAAATTTCCTGATTGATTTCTGCCATAGATTAAAACTCCTTTCGATGATGAAAAAATGAATGGTTTGCGTGTAGTCCCGCTTTAAGCCCCCTTAGTTGCCCCCCTTAGTCGTTGTAGACCGCCCCCTTCCGCCTCACTACGTTCGGCACCTTCCCTATACTAAGACCCATTTTTCATAAAATGAAAAATGCTGGTCGTGTTATACTCGAAGAGTGCAAGGGGCAGGCAAGATGGTAGTGGTACGCTAACTTTCTTGGTTCCCCCTTGGGGGAACTGTCGCCGTAGGCGACTAAAGGGGGGGCTGTTAGCGAACTGACGGAAGGGGGGAAAAGGGAACTAGAGTAGAACTTTTACGCCGCCAACAGCTCAGGCTGCTCTACCTCCGCTTCATGTGGCTGCAGCAGCTTGTCCCTGAGCATACTGTGCAAATACGCCAGAGCTTTTTTACGCAGCAGCACGCCTCCCGGGCGCAAGGCCCTCGTTTCCGGCATGCCGCTGAGCATGTACAAATCCCAGCGCATATCGGGATCACCTTGACCGGGACCGTATTGGTCGCGACTGGCTGCTTCGGCA
>CAKQHU010000015.1 GCA_934234275.1 uncultured Phascolarctobacterium sp. | reverse complement strand
CTGAAAGCAAAAGGCGAAGCCTTGAAACTCGAAGACATCGTCTTTGAAGGCTTCGGCGGCGTTCTGTGCGTAGAAGCCGGCGGCCCCACCCCCGGCATCGGCTGTGCAGGCCGCGGCATCATCTCCGCCTTCGAAAAGCTGGCTGAGCTGGAAGCCTTTGAAACCTACAAGCCTGACATCGTCATCTACGACGTCTTAGGCGACGTAGTCTGCGGCGGCTTTGCCATGCCCATCCGCGGAGGCTACGCACGCGAGGTATTCATCGTATCCTCCGGCGAAATGATGGCCCTCTATGCGGCAAGCAACATCGCCCAGGCCATCAAAAACTTCGGCCGTCGCGGTTACGCACGCTTGAAGGGCATCATCCTCAACGCCAAAAATATCGCAGACGAGCAGGAGCTGGTAGCCAAGGCTGCCGCGGAAATCGGCACCGAGGTTATGCAGTACGTACCGCGCAGCGGCGATATCCAGCTTGCCGAAAATCAGGGAGGCACTGTCAGCGAATTTGTCAAGGACTCTCCGATGGTACAGGTATACAACGAATTAGCCGAGCGTGTGCTGGCTATGAGCGAAGACGAAGAAGAATAGGAGGCAGTACATGGGCTTAAAGGAAGATGCAATGTGGAAGATGGCCGAAAAAATGGGCATGCCCAAAAGCGCCATCGAAGCCATTAAGGCAAAGCAGAAAAACGGCGACAAGAGCGCTATGCCCGACATGGGCAAAATGATGAGCATGATGCAGGCCATGAAGGGTGACAAGAAGGACGAAATGCGCAAAATGGCTGAGAAAATGGGTATGCCGCCGCAGGCCGCAGGCATGGACGGCAACGAAATCTTAGACCGTCTGAACCGGCTGAGCAAGGTGCAGACAATCAAGGATGTGCCCCAGCTCACAACAGCGCTGTTCCCGGGCACCCACTGCCCGCTGATGGGCGCGGCGATGGTGGCAGGCGGTATCGACGATTGCTTGCTGGTTATCGTAGGCACGGACGAATGCAGCTATTATACCAAAAGCCTCACCATCAACGAGCGCTACGGCGGTATTGCGGGGCGCTGCGTTTCCGTAGTACTCGACAGCCATGATGTAACCTTCGGCAGCACCGAAAGCATGCACAAGGCCTTCAAAGAAATAGTGGCGGAATATCAGCCTAAATGCGTGATGCTCGTCACCACCTGCGTAATTGAGGTAATCGGTGATGATTACGACGCCATTGCCGCAGAGCTGACAAAGCAGTACAGCATTCCGGTGATGGCGGTGCACACCGAGCACTTTAAGTGCGAGGACCACTTCCCCGGTCTGGAGCGCGCCATTACTGCCTGCGCCGCCATGATGCAAAAGCAGGACTGCGACGGCAGCGTCAACGTTTTAGGACAGCGCATGGGCAACTTTGCCGACACGGAGCTGCACGCATTTTTGCAGGCAGCAGGTGTCAAGCTCGGCGTGCAGCTGCCCAGCGGCTGTACTGCCGAGGAAATCCGCCGTGCTCCCGCAGCGAAGGTAAACATTGTTGTGCATGATATCGCACTGCCCTTGGCGCAGGCTATGCAGGAGCAGTACGGCATTCCTTACGTTTACTTCAACCGTTTTGCCGCACCGGAAAAAATTCTGCAGGCCTATCAGCATCTCTTTAATTATCTGGAGCTGCCGCTGCCTGCGGAGATCGGCGCTAAGTTTGAGCAGTGCAAGGAAATGGAGCAGAAGGTGCTGCCTGACGTAAAGGGCGTGCCCTATATCTACGGCAATACGCAGTATGACTGCTTTGAGCTCAACAGCTATCTGTGCAGCCTGGGCCTGGTGCCGCAGCTGATTCAGAGCAATAAGCTGAATGAGGCTAATTTTGCGGATATCAAAAGCATTCTGGCGCAAACCGACCCGTACATCTGCAAGGCGGCGAATATCGCACCGCTGCAATATGTTTACGACGTACTGCATCCGTGGTTCTACATGGGCCATGAATTTGGCGACCGCCTGCGCCGTAAGGGCATCGCCCTGCTGCACAGCGACCCGGCAGGCAAAATGCTGGGCTTTGAATGCAGCAGCTTCATGCTGCAGGCAGTAGCAAAGGCAGTCGCTGATGCGAAAAAATTCAGAGAGGAGGCCGGCCTGTGAGCTTAGTAAGATTTTTACCGACACCATCGGACAGAATGGGGATTATCTGGAGCCTTCTGGCCATACAGGGAGCCATCGTGCTGGAGTACGGCCCTGCGGGCACCACACACTACAGTATGGGCTTATACGGAGGCCTGGGCCTGCGCTTTCAGAATCGCCTTTTCACCACGCATATGAGCGAGGACGATGTTGTTATGGGCGATGTAACACGCTTGGAGGAAGCAATTATCGAATTGGATAAAAGCTATGCGTCGAAGGTTATCTTCGTCGTAGCCTCCTCCGTAACTGCCGTCATCGGCACCGACATCAAGGGCGTGTGCCGTTATATGCAAAACGAGGTCAAGGCTAAGCTTGTGGCCTTCGAGCAGGGCGGCTTCCGCGGTGATTACAGCGTCGGCCTGGCCGAAACCTACAAACTGCTCGTGCGCAACCTGCCACAGAAGGATGTAGCGCAGGAGGCGGGCGTGTACAACATCATCGGCGCCTCTGCGTGGCGCTACCGCATGGCCAGCGACATCTGGGAGGTAAAAAGCCTGCTGGATGAAGCGCTGGGCCTGCGCTGTAACGCCTGCCTCTGCTGTGACACCAGCGTAGACGAGCTGCAGGCCATGGGCAAGGCGCAGGTAAATATTGTGCTGGGCAACGAAGGCCTTGCCGCTGCCCAATACCTTGAAGAAAAGTTCGGCACGCCGTATGTTTATGCCGTTCCCTACGGCTACAGCGGCACCGTAAGCTTTTTGGAGCAGGTCGGCGCAGCGGTTGGCAAAACCCCTGAGCCAATGGTGCTGATGCGCATCAAAATGAAGGAAAAGGGCATGTCCATGCTCAGCATGTTTGCTATGATGGGCGGCAGTAAGCCAAGGCAGGCCGCAGTTAAGGGTGATTATGACCTGGTGCAGGGTGTGAGCACTTTCCTGGCGCAGGCAGGCATCAGCGTGACGCATAAAATGTGCGCGCACAGCCTGAAGGCTATTACCGAGCCGGCGGCAGACGTAGAGTCCTACGCCGAGGAGGGCGAATGGCTGCAGGAAATCCGTGAGCTGCACGACACGCTGCTTTTCGCAGACGATGTGGCACTTTCGCAGGCGGATGACAGCAATATGAAGGTGCTCGTCAGCGCACCGTTTATGAACGGCGTAGTAGCAACGCACCTGCCGTTTATGGGCGAAAAGGGTGCAGATTTTCTGCTGGAGCAAATCCAGGGCTATTATCAAAAGTAAAGGTTAAAGCAAAAGGAGGACACTATCATGAAACAAATTCCTGTAATTTTTTGGACCGGTACCGGTAACACACAAATGATGGCTGACGCTGTTGCAGAAGCAATTAACGCTGCCGGTGCGGAGGCTGTTGTAAAAAATATCAGCGAAATCAGTGCTGACGAGGCTGCAGGCTATGACGCTCTGGCACTGGGCTGCCCGGCAATGGGTGCAGAGGTGCTGGAGGAATGCGAATTCGAGCCGTTTTTTACCGAGCTTGAAGGCAAGCTGGCAGGCAAAAAGGTAGCACTCTTCGGCTCCTATGGTTGGGGCGGAAGCTACATGCAGGACTGGGAAGCACGCGTTAAGGACGCGGGCGCAACACTTGTAGCTGACGGCGTACTGGCGCTGGGTGCTCCCGATGACGAAGCAATGGCCAAGCTGGCGGAAGCAGGCAAGCTGCTTGCCGAATAAGGCTTAGCAACACAAAAAACTGCCTTTCAATTTTCGGAAGGCAGTTTTTTAGTGAAGCGCCTGCATTATAGTAATTGGCAAATAACTCGCTTTGCGGTATTATTTAAGAACACATCCTATTGACCTTATACCTGCTATATAGTGTAGACTGTATCATCATAAAAGAAAGTATATAACGTCGCGGCAGCGTTTTACGCCGGGAACATCGGCAAAAGCTGCTGCCCGCGCTTTAGAATATATATGAATAGAGGATAGGAAAGCTTTATGTTCAAAACATTTATCAGCTATTATAAACCGTATAAGGGCATCCTGCTCTTTCTCGTGATAGGCTCGCTGCTGCGCGCGCTGCTCGAGCTGTTCTTTCCCTATGTAGTGAAGCTGATGCTGGAACAGCAGCTGCCGCTTAAGAATCTGCCGCTGCTCCTTGAATGGTCGGCGGCACTGCTTGCCATGTATCTGGTAAACTTCGGCATGCATTTCAGCATCATCTACTGGGCGCAGTCCATGAGCTATTCCATGGAACGCGACATGCGCCGCGATTTGTTCAGCCATCTGCAGAAACTGTCCTTCGGCTTTTACGATAAAAATAAAAGCGGTCAGCTGCTTTCGCGCCTCACCAGCGATTTGAGCGAAATTAACGGCTTCGCAGGCAATGCGCCGATTGATCTTATCGTCTGCGGGCTGACGATGATTGGCACGATGGTTATTCTGATTTACATGAATCCTATGCTGGGCAGCCTTATTGCCTTCCTGCTTCTGGTGAAGGCGGTGCATACAGTTTTCGTCAACCTGCGCATGAAAAAGGCCTTCTTTGCCAATCGTGTGGCAATGGGCGAGGTAACGGGCAAGGCTGCGGAAAGCATTAACGGCGTGCGTCTGATCAAAGCCTTTGCAGGCGAGCGCAGCGATATGGCGCAGTTTATGGAAAAGGCGGATGCCTATCTGAAAGTATGCAAAAAATCCTTCAAAATAACATCTTATTTCGTCGGCAGTATGATATTTTTCAGCAACTTTATCAATGTGGCGATATTAGTAGTGGGCGGCCTGCTGATAAATCAGGGACTGATGAGCTTCGGTGAGCTGGTGGCCTTCTTCCTCTACGTGGGCCTGTTTATGAAACCGCTGATGCAGCTTCTGGGCTTCATTCAGGTATATCAGCGCGGTATGGCAGGCTTTAAGCGTTTTTATGAGCTGCTGCAGGAAAAGCCGGAGATTACCGATGCACCGGATGCTAAAATCTGTCCTCCCTGTAAAGGGAACATCACCTTTGATAACGTCAGCTTTGCCTATGCGGACGGCAGACCTGTTATCCGCAACCTTTCGCTGAGCGTGGCAGCAGGTGAAACTGTGGCCTTTGTGGGCGCTACGGGAGCAGGCAAAACAACTATTGCCAGCCTTTTGCTGCGCTTTTACGAGCCTCAGAGCGGCAGAATTTTGCTGGACGGCTGCGATATCCGTGAATTTACGCAGGAATCACTGCGCAGGCAAATCGGTCTGGTGCAGCAGGATGTCTTTCTCTTTGGCGACAGCGTGCGCTACAATATAGCCTACGCCAAACTGGACGCGATAGCGGACGAGGTACAGGCGGCAGCGAAGGCAGCGGCAGCGGATGAGTTTATCCAAAAGCTGCCTGCGGGCTACGATACCGAGGTGGGCGAGCGCGGCGTGAAGCTGAGCGGCGGCCAGAAGCAGCGCCTGGCGATTGCGCGCGTCTTCCTCAAAAATCCTCCGGTAGTAGTGCTGGATGAGGCTACAAGCGCGCTCGACAATATTACGGAGCAGCAGATACAAAAGGAGCTGGACGAGCTGGCGGTAGGACGCACCACGCTGATTATTGCGCACCGTCTTTCTACTATCCGTCATGCGGACAAGATTGTGGTGCTTGACGAAGGCGCTGTTGCGGAGTGCGGCAGCCACGAGGAGCTGCTGGCGCGTAAGGGACATTATTACGATTTGTATAGCAAGCAGTAAAGCAGAAGCTTGCAGCTGCAGGCGTACTGCAGAAGATAATAAAATAGCGCACGCTGTTAAAGCGTGCACTGAGAATGCAGAAAACCCATGTCTTGCCGATTTCGGCGGGACATGGGTTTTAGTAATTTGTGTTTAATTTTTTATTTTCGTATTAGGCTTGCTTTACGTGCTTAAGACTCTTTCATTAGCTTCTCCACATCAGCGAGAGATAAATTTGTAAGCTCAGCGATAACCTCGAGAGAATAGCAGCCCTTAGCCAGCATACGCTTAGCAGTAGCGAGTTTCTCTTCAGCAAGGCCAATCTTCTTGCCTTCGGCAATGCCCTCAGCTTTACCCTCACGTCTTTCATCTAACAAACGCGCTTCCATAAGCATAAATTCCCGCCTCACTTTCGTATCTAATTTGAGATAGCTGATTTCATCGTCAATCTGTTTAGTGAAATCAGTAGTTACAATGTGGTTGTTTACATAATCATAAAAGCTCTTGATGTCTTTAGAAATATCGCCATGCGTACCTTTTGTGTTTAAAATCATGGTTGTCGCTTCATCAGGAAGCTCTAACTCCCGATTTTCCAGACAACATTTTTTAAAGGTATAGACATAATTACCCTGTTCAAATAAATCAAAAACGCAGATAAAAATGATAAATGTCGGTGGCAGCAGGTCATAAGGCTGTCCCTTCTGCAGCAAATCAATATCAAGCAGCGCCTGATAATAGCGTGAGCGCTTGGGCAGGACGTAGGTATCCGTATCGGGATTTTTATTATTTTTCACCTGCATCTCCAGATTATAATGCGTGTTTTTATCGTCCGCTACGATGATATCAAGGCGGATGCCACGGCTGGTGTACTCAGGCTCAAGCGTCTTTTCTTCCTCCAGGTACTTGATGTCCGCAATCTCAATCTGCAGCAGCTCCTCCAACAGATGCTTGCAAATGCGCTTGCGCGACATAACCTTTTTGAAGATGAAGTCACTTTGAATCGTCAGGTTTGCAAATTTTGTTGCCAGGTCTTGCATGGTTTTTCTCCTTTCATTTTAACACAGATGCAATAAAAAATACATAAGCAGCGCAAAAACAAAAAAAGAGCAGTACCATGACGATTAAAAATCGTCAGTTTGTACTACTCTTAGAATGTACCAAATAAAAATAAATGGCCTTGCTTAAGCTTCTGCAGACAAAGTGCATCTGCAGGATATACTGCTTATTTAATTGTCCGCAGGTAAATGAGCCGGAGGCGTAAGCTTACTTGCGGTTTTGAAGAACTTAGTTTAAGTTTACTTGAAATAAGGGGGGATGTCAAGGGAAGAGTGGCGGTAAACATTATACTTACTATAATCAGCTTATAATACGGGTACTTCTATTTTAGAAATGAAGTTGTCATGCGAATCGGTTGACCAATAATTTCTTAATGTTTTGATATAAATAATGTTATTTGTTTTTAAATTCAGTGCTTTGCAAAAATTAATTAAAAGTGGTTTGGCCGTATTAACTGCATCGGCAAAATTGGTGTTGACGCAGATTTGCAGATACAGGCCATAAGGCTTGACATAATTGTGATTAATTTTATTAGTCTTGCAGAATACTTTGTAGGATTCTGGTGAAAAATCGGCAATTGTGTCATTAAAAATAAAACCGCTGATACTATATTCTTTAAGCCCGTTTTGGTCGACAGCCGAATTCAGCAGAGTGGCAGCAGCTAAAAAACGTTCCTTTTGCGGCAACGAAAGCGGGATTTGCTCACTTACCAAAAAATATTCCTCTTCTTTGTAGGACATGGTGATTTCGTTCAGCTTACAATTATTGTAAGTATTTATGGTATTTATTTTAGAATTTATATTGTCACATAACTTTGTGGTGAGTTCTATTTGCTTTGTCAATTTATGTAATTGCTTATTGAGCAGAGAAAGCGTATCTTCAGGGGTGCGATGATCCAGAAAATTTTTTATATCATTAAGGTTAAAGCCCATTATTTTTAAATCCAGTATTATTCCCAAGATGAAAAACTGCTTTAGCGAATACATGCGATAACCGTTCGAATCTACATAATCAGGTTTAAACAAATCTTTTTTGTCATAGAAAATCAGCGTCTGCTTGGATATGTTATATAATTGCGCCAAGTCACTTGCGTAAAAGAAGTTGCTCTTGTTTACCATTTAAAAATCTCTCCTATTGACATTATAGTTACTATATGGAGTATACTGTATTATCATAACATAAACAACATAATAATGCTAGAGTATAAGCATTAGATAAGTGTATGAGTGTTTGATGAAGTTGTTAGGAGGTATTGTATTTTTATGTTGAAAATGAACCGAAAAAAAGTTGCCGCTTTATTCATGATTTTGGGAATTTTGCCTCAAAGCGTAAGCTTTGCAGCAGAAAAGCTGGATCAATATAATTTGGACGAAATTGTCGTAACAGCTTCTCAGGAGAAAATTAAGCAGGAGCTGAATACTCCCGCTACTACTGAAATTTTCACTGCGGAAGATATTAAGAACTACAACGGCAGCAACGTACAGGAAGTACTGGAATATGCAGCGGGTGCGATTGCCGCTCAGCCTACCGGTGTAGGCTCTACCTTTGGTATGAGAGGTTTGACCGGTGCAAGCCGTAACCCGACTATTCTGGTTGACGGTGTTCCTTTAAATATGCAGGGCTTCGGTAACCTGGACGCTATTCCCGTTAATGCTGTTGAAAGAATCGAAATCATCCGCGGTACCGGCGCAGTTCTTTACGGCACCGATACCTTGACCGGTGTTATCGATATTGTTACCAAGCAGACTCCGCAAATTTCCGCAAGTGCAGGCTACGGCAGCAGAGGCAAGCGTCTGGCTACCTTGAATGTAAGCGAAGATAAATTCGGTATGGCATATACACATGACAGAATTGCGGAACGTAACTGGTATACCGCGAAGAAAACATCTCAAGGCAAGTGGATGGAGAAAAACAGTGTTATGTTAAAGTACAAACCTAATGATAATTTATCTATGAGATATATGTTGACTGATAATCAGAATGATTACGATAAGTTTAAAGCTTTAAAGAAGACTGGCTCCAATGAAACCAATATCGTTTTCCATGATCTTAATGTAGCATATAATAATAAAGGCTTTGATGTTACCGTATTCGGACAAAAGCGCAGATACAAAAATGATGCCTATAACGCAGCTTATGAGCTGATGCCCAAGAGTTCCCTGCGCAGAACAAGCTGGAACTATGGCGTAGATGCTAAGTATAATTTTGATATCGGCAAGTTCAACATTACTACCGGTGCGGAAATGGCTTTGGAAGCAGATTCTCATGGTAACGTTAAAGGTACCTCCTTCGGTCTGGACATGATTAAACGTCACAGAAAGGCTGTATATATTCAGGCTGTTGACAACATGACTGACAAAACCACCTTATCCTTCGGCGGCCGTGAAGTAATGTATGACGATATGAAGAATGAATTCCTGCCGTCCTTACAATTACTGCACAAGCTTAACAATAAGGATACCGTATTCCTGAACGTCAACAAATCCTTCCGTATGCCTACCATCGGTGACCAATATTCCGACAGCGATTCTATGATTTTCAATGATAACCTTGGCCCCGAAACCGGCTGGAACTATGAAATCGGCTGGAAAAAGCTGTTGTCTCCGCGTGAATTCTTAAAGGTTTCTTTGTACCATCTGGATATCAGCAACAGAATCTTTACGCAGAAAATTGACGATGACCACAGCATGGTTGTCAATGCCAATAAATTCAAAAACACCGGCTTAGAGGTTTCCTATGAAGGCGTTTTGAGCGACCACTGGAGCTTCAAGACCTCTGTTGCATATTCCGATCCTAAGCAGATTGATAAACCGGGTGCCGATTTCAGAAACTGCGATGATAAGCTGCTGATTAACAGCGTTTTAGGCTATAAAAACGGCAAGCTGGCAACCAATCTGTTACATCAATATGCTGCTATGCGTTATCTGTCTTACGCACCGTATTCCGGCAATGGCATCAAGCAATATCTGAGCTTTAATGCTACCTATCAGTTCGATAAAGAAAACAGCGTGAAATTTGCTGTCAACAACATTCTGAACAGAACCGAAGAGATGGCTGCTTCCAGAGGCTGTCTGCTGCCGTACCGTGACTGGTTCATTACTTATGAAAGAACATTTTAATAAAATGCTTTGAAGGTGAACAATGAAAAAGCTGTTTCTGGTAATAATGGCATTGTCCTTATTGTTAGTCACCGGTTGTGGCAAGGAGTCCTTGTCCTCGCAGGAGCAGGGCAGCGGTTATACTGTTGTTGATGCCAGAGGCAAAAAGATAACCTTTGCATCAGCACCTAAAAGAATAGTTTGCTTAAATTACAGCGCTACAGATATTTTGACGGACCTTATACCGACAGAACGGATAATTGCTACGGATATGTGGGCAAGGGAAGAGGATTTGTCGAACTGCTACGAAAAGCTGAAGGGCATACCTGTATGCGAAAATAATCCTGAGCAGATTATGAAATTTAAACCGGATCTTGTTATTCTGACTGAAGGCAGAGCTAATGAGCTGGCAGATACTCTTGACAGTGTGGGCGTCAAGACCTGTGTCTTGCGTCAGCCCAAGACTATACAGGAAATTCCGGATTACATTAAAATTGTGGGCGAGGTAGCAGATAATAAGGCTGCTGCCAACAGCCTGGCAGAAAAGGTTGCCGCATATCTTAAGGCTTCTACCGAAGGTCAGAAGATTGAAAGCGTTCTGCTGATTCATCCTAACGGCGGTATCGGTCAAAAGGGCTCGATGCCTGCCAGCATCTGTGAAGCATGTAATATTGAAAATCTGGCTGCAAAATATGATTTCCCGCAGTCCTCTTATCTCAGTAAGGAACAGATTATTGCTATGAATCCCAAAAGACTAATAGTATTGGATTGGTCCTTTGGCGGACAACATAAAAATGCCGAGATACGCAAGGAAGAAATTTTGAATGATCCCAGCTATCAGACTGTTTCTGCTGTGCAGAACGGGAAGGTTGTTATTGTACCGATGAAATATATGCATTGCTCCAGTCAGTATGTGATGAAGAATCTGGAAGAATTAAAACGTATTATGCGCACTACCCTATAATATAAAAACAAGCAGTGAACTACGAAAAATAGTTCCTGCTTGTTTTTTAGAATATGGAAATATATGGTATGGGGAAAGTTTATGTTCAAAACATTTCCCAACTATTACAAAACATAAAAGGAGAAGGTTATGAGAAAAATTGCAATTTACGGTAAGGGCGGTATCGGCAAATCCACCACCACCTCCAATTTATCGGCAGCATTGGCCTTAAAGGGCTACAAGGTTATGCAGGTAGGCTGTGACCCGAAGAGTGACAGCACCAAAAACCTTATGGAGGGCAAACGCATTCCGACAGTATTGGAGCAATTAAAGGAAAAGGGAGAGTCCTTGAAGCTGGAAGATATTGTTTTTGAAGGCTTCGGCGGCGTACTGTGCGTAGAGGCCGGCGGACCTACTCCGGGCATTGGCTGCGCAGGCCGCGGTATTATTTCTGCCTTTGAAAAACTGGCAGAGCTGGAGGCCTTTGAAACCTATAAGCCTGACATCGTTATATATGACGTATTGGGTGACGTAGTCTGCGGCGGCTTTGCTATGCCGATTCGCGGCGGCTACGCACGCGAGGTGTTCATCGTATCCTCCGGCGAAATGATGGCTTTGTATGCGGCGAATAATATTGCCCAGGCAATCAAAAACTTCGGCCGTCGCGGTTACGCACGCTTGAAGGGCATCATCCTCAACGCCAAAAACATTGAGAATGAACAGGAGCTGGTAGCAAAGGCTGCCGCAGAAATCGGTACCGAGGTTGTGCAGTACGTTCCGCGCAGCGGGGATATCCAGATTGCCGAAAATCAGGGCGGTACCGTCAGTGAGTTTGTGAAGGATTCTTCGATGGTACAGGTATATAATGAGCTGGCCGAGCGTGTTTTGGATCTCAGCGAGGATGAAGAGGAATAGGAGAAAAAGATGGATTTGCAAGAAAAGGCAAGGCGCAAGCTGCAGGAAAAACTGAGCGGGCCACCACAGGCTGTAGGCATTGATGGTAACGAGCTTTTAGAACGCCTGAACCGTTTAAGCAAGGTGCAGACAATTAAGGATATTCCCCAACTGACGACAGCACTATTCCCCGGCACTCATTGTCCGCTGATGGGTGCTGCTATGATTGCCGGCGGCATCAAGGATTGCCTGCTGGTTATCGTAGGTACGGACGAATGTAGCTATTATACCAAAAGCCTGACTCTCAGCGACCGCTACGGTGGCATTAACGGACGTTGCGTTTCGGTAGTATTGAACAGCCATGATGTAACCTTTGGCAGTGCGGAAAGCATGCACAAGGCGTTCAAAGAGATTGTAGCGGAGTATAGGCCTAAATGCGTAATGCTTGTGACTACCTGCGTTATTGAGGTTATCGGGGATGATTATGATGCCATTGCCGAGGAGCTGACAAAGCAGTACAGCATTCCGGTAATGGCGGTGCATACCGAGCACTTTAAATGCGAGGACCATTTCCCCGGCTTCGAACGCGCCATTACTGCTTGCCAAAGCATTATGCAGCCGCAGAAGTGTGATGGCAGTGTCAACGTGTTGGGACAGCGCTTCGGAGATTTTGCAGATACGGAGCTGTATGCGTTGCTGCAAAAGTCCGGCGTGAAAATCGGCGTACAGCTGCCTAGCAGCTGCACTGCCGAAGAAATCCGCCGTGCTCCAGCAGCGAAGGTGAACATCGTCGTGCATGATATCGCATTGCCGTTGGCGCAGGCTATGCAGGAGCAGTATAACATTCCTTATGTTTACTTCAACCGCTTTGCCGCACCGGAAAAGATTCTGCAGGCCTATCAGCATCTGTTTGCTTATCTGGAGCTGCCGCTGCCTGCGGAGGTCAATGCGAAATTAGACGAATGCAAGGCGTTGGAACAGAAAACGCTGCCTGTTGTACAGGGAGTACCGTATATTTTCGGCAATACGCAGTACGACTGCTTTGAGCTTAACAGCTATCTGTGCCGTTTAGGCCTTGTGCCGCAGCTGATTCAGAGCAATAAGCTGCGCCAAGAGCATTTTGAGGATATCAAAGGCATTCTGGCGACTACTGATCCGTATGTCTGCAAGGCGGCTAATATAGCACCGCTGCAATATGTTTATGATATACTGCATCCGTGGATTTACATAGGACATGAATTTGGTGAACGTTTGCGCCGCAAGGGAATTGCGCAGCTGCACAGCGACCCGGCAGGAAAAATGCTGGGCTTTGAATGCAACACCTTCCTGCTGAAAATTTTGCAGCAGACTGTGGCTGATGCCAAAGTATTCAGAAAGGAGGCTGGCCTGTGAGTTTAGTAAGATTTTTACCGACACCGTCGGACAGAATGGGAATTATCTGGAGCCTTTTGGCCGTACAGGGAGCCATCGTGCTGGAATACGGCCCTGCGGGTACTACGCATTACAGCATGGGCTTATACGGCGGCTTGGGCCTGCGCTTTCAAAACCGCATGTTCACTACGCATATGAGCGAGGACGATGTTGTAATGGGTGACGTAACACGCCTGGAGGATGCCATCGTTGAATTGGATAAAAGCTATGCGCCGAAGGTTATCTTCGTCGTAGCCTCTTCCGTGACTGCCGTCATCGGAACTGACATCAAGGGCGTGTGCCGCTATATGCAAAATGAGGTCAAGGCCAAGCTGGTAGCCTTTGAACAGGGAGGCTTCCGCGGTGATTACAGTATCGGCTTGGCAGAAACATATAAGCTGCTCGTGCGCAATCTGCCGAAAAAGGGCGTTGCAGCAGAAAAAGGCGTGTATAATATTATTGGCGCCTCTATGTGGCGTTATCGCATGGAAAGCGATATCTGGGAGATTAAGAGTCTGCTGAGCGAAGCGCTGGAGTTGAGATGTAACGCCTGCCTTTGCTGCGACACGAGCGTGGAGGAGCTGGAGGATATGGGCCTGGCACAGGTAAATATTGTGCTGGGCAACGAAGGCCTTGCGGCTGCCAAATATCTGCAGGAAAAATTCGGCACGCCGTATGTTTACGCTGTTCCCTACGGTTACAACGGTACGCTGAGCTTTTTGGCGCAGGTTGAAGAAGCGGTAGGCAGGGAGCCGGATTCTATGGTACTGCTACGCCTGCAAACAAAGGAAAAGAGCCTTTCCAGACTCAGCCTCTTTGCTATGATGGGCAATAATAAGCCGCGAAAGGCTGTTGTCAAGGGTGATTATGATATGGTGCAGGGCGTGAGTGCCTTCCTGGAGCAGGGAGGGATTACGGTGCTGCACAAAATGTGCGCGCATAGCTTGAAGGCGATTGCCGAGCCTGCGGCAGATGTGGAAGCCTACGCTGAGGAAAGCGACTGGCTGCAGGTAATCCGTGGCTTGCATGATACGCTTGTTTTGGCAGATGATGTGGCGCTGCTGCAGGCGGAAGCCGATAACACGAAGGTGCTTATCAGCGCTCCGTTTATGAACAGCGCTGTGGCAACCCATCTGCCGTTTATGGGCGAAAAGGGAGCAGACTTCCTGCTGGAGCAGATGCAGGCGTACTGCAGAAGATAATAAAATAAAAATAGCGCACGCTCTTAAAGTGTGCACTGAGAATACAGAAAACCCATGTCCTGCCGATTTCGGCGGGACATGGGTTTTAGTAATTTCTTATAAACCAATCTCAGCTCTATTCTGCTTTCACCTTAAACACAATCGCATACAGCACCGGCAGTACAACCAGCGTCAGCAGCGTTGCACCGGTCAGGCCGCAGGCAATAGCCACAGCCATTGCATTCCAGAACTGGCTGGCGAACATCGGAATCAATCCCAGTACCGTAGTGAAGGCCGCCAGCATAATCGGGCGGAAACGCACAATCGCCGATTCCGTAATCGC
>CAKQHU010000014.1 GCA_934234275.1 uncultured Phascolarctobacterium sp. | reverse complement strand
GTTAACCCGATTGTTGAATGCTGCATCGAAGGCAGCGGCGTGCATATGTACGTTGGTAAGGGTGGCGCTCCGGAAGGCGTTTTGGGTGCTGCTGCTGTTAAATGCCTGGGCGGCGATATGCAAGCTCGTCTGGTTCCCGAAGACGAAGCTCAGGTTCAACGTTGCCTGAAGATGGGCATTGCTGATGTTAACAAGGTGCTGACTCTTGATGATTTGGTAAAAGGCGATGACTGCATGTTTACTGCTACCGCTATTACCAACTGCAACATGCTGAACGGCCTGCGTTACTTTGGCGACGGCGTACGTACCCATACTATTTCTGCCCGTTACAAAACCGGCACCGTACGTTTTGTTGATGCTATTCACAGCCTGGACCGCAAAGTACTTGCTGTTAAGCTCTGATTTTAAAACAGATTATAGGGCTGTTACGTCTGTAACAGCCCTATTTATCAATTTGTATTGCCTATGGAAAATTTATTAGTCAATAAGGTTGCCGCTGTCAAGGAAGTACGGCAGGCGGCCGAATATCAAAAGAAAAAACAGGCCTGTATTTTAACCGGGTTGGCTGGAAGCAGCAAGCCGGTCTTTTTTGCTGCCGCAGATAAGCTGCTGGGCGAGAAGGGAAGCATGGCCTTTATTACTGCTTCACGTGAGGAAATCCGCACCTACCGCCGCGAGCTTAACTATCTGTACCCGGATTTGCCGATGCAGGAGCTTTATCCTGTAAGCCTGCCGCGTGTGCAGGCAGATACGCAGAGCCTGGAGCTGCAGGCAGGACGTGCGGCCGCACTGCGCTTTCTGAGCGGTGAGGAGCGTGGCATTGTTTTCATAACGGCAGAGGCGCTGCAGCAAAAGCAGCTGCGTCCGAGCGGTATGTCCGGCAAGGCGCTGCAGCTCGCTGTCGGCGAGGAGCACGAACAGCGTAATATAGCTGCCGCATTGCTTGATTTGGGCTATGAGCGTACAGAGCAGGTTGATGCTTTGGGACAGTTCTGCCTGCGCGGTGATATTCTGGACGTGTACCCTATTAACAGCAGTGCTGCGGTGCGCATCGAATGGTTCGACAACGAGCTTGACGCTATGCGCAGCTTTGATGTTGACACCCAGCGCAGTTTGCAGACTCTCAGCAGTATCAAAATCGCTCCGCTGAAGGTGGATGAAAGCTTCAGCTATGATGCCGATATCTTTGAATATTGCGCTGCGGATACTATGGTAGTTGTTGATGAGCCGGTGCATGTTTTCAGTATGCTGGATAAGCTGGACAAGGAAAACAAGGAGCATGCCTCCGAGCTTTTTGGCAAGCAGGAGCTTATAGAGCAGCTTGCCGCCAACGGTGCTGTGCTGGTATCGGCGTTGGGACACAGCTATCTGCAGCAGCTGCCTTCGCTGAATATACCGGTGCGCGCGGTTGCGCCGTATAATAAGAATACTAATTTGCTGGTGGAGGATTTGCAGAACTGGCTGGCGGAGGGAATTACGCCGCTGATTATGCTTTCCGGCAGCATTAAGGCCCGTGGCTTTGCGGATAATCTGCGCAACTACGGCCTAAAGGGACATTTTGCCCAAAAGAGCTTTGAGCCGGGAGTTGTCAATGTTACCTACGGCGATTTGGATCACGGCTTTCGCTTCTGGGATGAAGAATGGCTGCTGCTGACGGAAAATGATATTTTCGGCATGCAGAAGCGTAAGCGCTTGCATACTAAAAACCAGGGGCAGCAGCTGCAGTATTTTTCGGATATCAAGGCCGGAGATTATGTTGTTCATAAGGTTCATGGTATCGGACGTTATATAGGCGTAGAAAACGTCGAGGTTGACGGCATCCACCGGGATTATCTGCTTTTGGCCTATGCCGGAGATGATAAGCTGTATGTTCCAGTAGAGCAGGTCGGCATGCTGCATAAATATGTCGGCAGTGAGGGCAGTGTGCCGCGTTTGTCGAAAATGGGCGGCAATGACTGGAAACGCACTACGGCCAAGGCGGCTAAGGCGATTACGGAGCTGGCGGAGGAGCTGCTGCGTTTATATGCACAGCGGCAGATTATGCCGGGCCATGCCTTTTCGCCGGACTGTCAGCTGCAAAAGGACTTTGAAGCAGCCTTTCCTTACGAGGAAACGCCGGATCAGCTGAAGGCGATTGCCGAAATCAAGGCTGATATGGAAAAGCCGCAGCCGATGGAGCGTCTGCTCTGCGGTGATGTAGGCTACGGCAAAACTGAGGTGGCCTTGCGTGCTGCCTTTAAGGCTGTGCTTGACGGTAAGCAGGTGGCGGTATTGGCGCCTACAACAGTGCTGGCACAGCAGCATTATATTACCTTCAAGGAGCGCGTGCGCAATTTCGGTGTAGAGGTTCGTCTGCTGAACCGTTTTTGTACGCCGAAGGAGCAGCGAACTGTTCTGCAGGAGGTTGCCGACGGTAAGGTTGATATTCTTATCGGTACGCACCGTCTGCTGCAGCCCGATGTGAATTTTACCAGCCTCGGCCTGCTGATTATCGATGAGGAGCAGCGCTTCGGTGTTGCCCAAAAGGAAAAAATTAAGAAATGGCATCTCGGTATAGATGTCTTGTCGCTTTCGGCAACACCTATTCCGCGTACTCTGCATATGGCGCTAGTCAACGGCCGTGATATGAGCGTTATCGAATCGCCGCCGGAGGACCGCTTGCCTGTAGAAACCTATGTCAGCGAATATAACGACGGCATGGTTAAGGAGGCGCTGGAGCGTGAGCTGCGCCGCGGCGGCAGAATTTACTATATCAGCAACCGCGTCAGCGCTTTGGAGCCGTTGGCTGCCAAGCTGCGCCGTCTGGTGCCGGGCATCAGCATCAAAATTGCCCACGGGCAGATGAATGAGGATGCCTTAGAGGATGCCATGATTACCTTCTATGAGGGCGGCTGCGACGTACTTTTGTGTACGACGATTGTGGAAAACGGTCTGGACGTACCTTTGGCGAATACGATTATTATCGACGGTGCCGACAACTTCGGCCTTTCACAGCTTTACCAGATGCGTGGCCGTGTAGGACGCAGCTCGCGTCTTGCTTATGCTTACTTTGTTTATCAGCCTAATAAGGCGCTCAGTGAAATTGCTGAAAAGCGTCTGCAGGCTATCCGTGATTTTACGGAGCTGGGCGCAGGCTTTAAGATTGCTATGCGCGATCTGGAAATCCGCGGTGCCGGTAATCTGCTGGGACCGCAGCAGCACGGACATATTACTGGCATAGGCTTTGCCGCTTATTGCGAGATGCTGGAAAAAACCATTGAACGCCTGAAAAATGGCAAGGAGGCCGAGCCTGAGCCGGAGCCGGTTCTGGAAATTCAGGCAGAGGCCTATATTCCGGACAGCTATATTCCGGATCCGCGTTATAAAATGGAGCTGTATCGTCGCTTCAGCGAGCTGGAATATTCACAGCGGGAGGATTTTCTGGACGAAATTATCGACCGTTTCGGCAATCCGCCGCCGGAGGTGGAAATGCTCTGGCGTTTGGCAGCGCTTAAGGGCTTGTGCCGAGTATTGAAAATCCGTGGCGTAAATGTACGTCAGGGAATTATCCGTCTGACCTTCGGCGAGAAGGCACAGGTAAACCCGGAGGCAGTTCTGAAGCTGCTGATGCAGCATCCTAAGACGATGACATTGAAAAACGGTCAGGAGCAGCAGCTGACGTACAGAATGGGTACGTCAAAGCAGGAGCCCCTGGCGTGGCTGGAGCAGACTCTGCCTGCTCTGATATTGGAAGATTGATTTAAGGAGGTGAAAGCAGGAGATGAGCAGTGATAAATTTTTACGCGGTGCGATGATTCTGACATTGGCAGGACTGATGGTAAAGGTTATCGGTTCTGTGAACCGCATCCTGCTTTCACGTCTGCTGGGCGGCGAGGGTATCGGTCTTTACCAGATGGCGTATCCCGTATACCTTTTGCTGCTTGCGATTTCTGCGGCCGGCATTCCGGTGGCAATATCGATTATTGTCGCAGGCTTTCTGGCGCAGAAGGACTATGCTAATGTGCGTCAGGTGTTTCGCGTTTCGCTGCGCCTGATGGCCTGCGTGGGTGCTGTGCTGGCGGTTTGCCTGGTGCTGGCGGCGGGCTGGCTGGTTGATGCCGGCGTGATTACCGATGCGCGTGCCTATTATTCGCTTATAGCGCTGACACCGGCGATTTTCTTTGCTACGATTCTGGCCAGCTTCCGCGGGTATTTTCAGGGACATCAGCTGATGACACCGCCTGCTGTGTCGCAGATTGTGGAGCAGTTCATCCGCGTAGTGACAATGGTGGTTCTGGCGTATGTGCTGCTGCCCTACGGTTTGGAATACGCTGCTGCCGGCGCTGCCTTCGGCGCTGTGCCGGGTAGCTTGACCGGTCTTGTGGTTATGGGCTGCTTTTATCGCTATTACCGTAAGCAGTGGCAGGCTGATGCAGTAAAGGTGCAGGCACCTGCTGCCGAGCTTGTGCGCAGCAGTAAGCTGATTAAGCGCTTGTTGCTGCTGGCGCTGCCAGTGTCCTGCGCTAATATCCTTGTGCCTGTTACCAGCAGCATTGATGTATTGCTGGTGCCCGGCCGATTGATTGACAGCGGTTTTAGTGTGGCGCAGGCGACGGCGCAGTTCGGTTATCTGGCAGGCATGGCACAGCCCTTGCTCTTAATGGCGACGATACCGACAATGTCGCTGGCAACAAGCCTTGTGCCTGCTGTTTCTGAAGCCTTTGCTTTGAATAAATGGCAGATTATCGAGCAGAAGGCTGCAACCGCTATGAAGCTGTGCTGTTTGATAACAGTGCCTGCTTCCGTAGGCATGTGGGTATTGGCGGAGCCTATCAGCTGTCTGCTGTACGGCACGGCGAAGGCCGGCGTTGCTATTATGCATTCGGCGCCTGCCATCTGTCTTTTAGGCCTGCAGCAGGTTACAACCGGTATGCTGCAGGGAATGGGGCACACCAATCTGCCGATGCTGAATATGCTTATCGGTATTGCAGCCAAGCTGGTTGCCGTCTGTCAGCTGACGAATGCGGAATACGGTATTGCCGGCGCAGCGTGGGCAACGAATATTAACTTTGGCGTGACGGCGCTGTTAAATATTATAGCGTTGTATAAATTCAGTATAAGATTTTCCTGGCTCAGTATTGCGAAAATCATTGCCGCCGCAGCGGTGATGGGCGCTGTGGCCGCAGAAGCGCATACGCTGCTTGGCGGTGTATCGCCTGCTTTGGCAACAATCGCTGCTATGCTGGCTGCCGGGATAAGCTATATCATATTGCTGCCGCTTTTAGGCGTGCTGAACAGACAGGAGCTGCGTCAGCTGCCGGTAGTGAAACGATTTTTTAAATAATTAAGAAAGAAGGCGTACTATCATGGGAACAATTACAATTGTCGGCTTAGGCCCCGGTGCTGTGGGACATCTTTCCTTGGAAACTATGGGACTTCTGCAAAACTGCGCTCAGGTTATCCTGCGCACGGCGGTGCATCCTACCGTTGCCGAGCTGGAAAAGCAAAACGTAAAATTTACCTCATGTGACGATTTATACGAAAAGGCTGCTTCCTTTGAAGAGGTTTATAACAGCGTTGTTGAGCGTGTGCTGGCAGCAGCGCAGAATGGCGATGTTGTTTACGCTGTACCCGGCAGCCCGCTGGTTGCGGAAAAAACCATTGTTTTAATGCGTACCGCTGCGAAGGCACAGGGCGTTAAGCTGGTGATTAAGCCTTCCATGAGCTTCTTGGATTTGGCTTACGTTGAGCTGGGCATCGACCCGATTGCCGGCCTGCAGATTATTGACGCGCAGGATTTTGCAGAAATTGCAAGTGCAGGTCAGCATCCGCTGATGATTACTCAGGTTTACAGCCAGATGGTGGCCAGTGATTTGAAAATTGCGCTGATGGATGTACTGCCTGACGAGTATGAAATTTATTTCCTGCGTAATCTGGGCCTGCCTGACGAGGAATGCCGTCCGATTAAGCTGTACGAGCTGGACAGACAGCCGAATATCGACCACCTTACGAGCGCTTATGTTCCGCCGATGCCTGAGGGAGCAGAGGATACTGTATTTGAAAATGTTGATGATGCGGAAGCTGTTCCCGGTATTATTACCTTTGGCGAGGATGAGGACGAATTTGCCGAAGAAGGCGAAGAAGAAGGCTATGCGGAAGACTTTTTGCCGGAAGCAGGCTTTGATGATTTCGACATCCAGCCCTTGGCTGATGTTATGCGTACCTTGCGCGAGCCCGGTGGCTGCCCTTGGGACAGAGAGCAGACACACAAATCTATCCGCAGCAATATGATTGAAGAGGTTTACGAATATCTGGAGGCTGTGGATGCGGACGATGTTGATGGCATGCGTGAGGAGCTTGGCGACGTGCTCATGCAGGTTGTTTTCCATGCCCGCATGGCACAGGAGGCAGGCCGCTTTGATCTGCAGGACGTTATCGACGAGGTTGTAGATAAGCTTATCCGCCGTCATCCGCATGTTTTCGGCGATACCCATGTCGACAACAGCGATGATGTGCTGGTAAATTGGGAGGCTATCAAAAAGCAGGAAAAACAGGAGCGCAAGCATGTATTGGACGGCGTATCTCAGGGATTGCCGGCGCTGCTGCGTGCCTATAAGCTGCAGAGCAAGGCTGCCAAGGTAGGCTTTGACTGGCAGGACAGCGCATCCGTATGGGCTAAGGTACAGGAGGAGCTGGGCGAGCTGCAGGAGGCTTTGCAGGCAGGTGACAAGGCTGCTGCCGAGAGCGAGCTTGGCGATGTGCTGTTTGCCGTAGTAAATTATGCGCGTCATAACGGCATTGAGCCGGAGGTAGCTTTGGACGGAACCAATAACCGTTTCGCTTCCCGCTTCAATTACGTGGAAAAACAGGTGGAAGCCAGCGGCAAAACATGGCAGGATTTCACTTTGAACGAGCTGGATGAATTTTGGAATCAGGCTAAGGAATTGGAGCGTAAGAGCGATTTATAAGGTGAATTTGCAATAAAGTTACTAAAATAATGCTATTTTCCCCTTGTTTTATAAATATTTTCGGAAAAGGCTTGCAGGAAAACGGTTTAGAGTGTAGAATACTATTGCTAGTTAAATATGAGTTACGTTACGAAGTTACGTGCTCCGCAAGCATTTGCAATAACAACTAAAGTCATAATTAAGGAGGAATTTTTGATGAACAAGACTGAGTTAATCGCTGCTGTTGCTGAAAAAGCCGGCTTAACCAAAAAAGACGTTGAAAAAACTATCACCGCTACCCTGGAAACCGTTAAAGAGGTAGTTGCTAAGGGTGACAAAGTACAAGTAGTAGGCTTTGGTACTTTTGAAGCACGTGCTCGTAAAGAACGTGAAGGTAAAAATCCGCAAAATGGTGAGAAGGTAGTTATTCCTGCTGCAACCATCCCTGCTTTCAAAGCTGGCAAAGCTTTCAAGGATGCTGTTAACGTAAAATAATAAGCTGTTTTAGTGCTTTAGGCCCGGCAGCTGCTGCCGGGCTTTTCTAAAGATATACTGCGGAATACTCAATGCTGGGGGGCTATGATATGGTTAGACGTCGTGTAAGACATAAATCTAAAGCTTTTAATGTCTTTATGATGCTGCTGTTTGTTGCCTGCCTGTTCGTTATCGGCAAGCAGGAGTATTCTATTTATCAGATTAAACAGGAACAGGCTGCTACACAGCAACGTATTGCTGCTTTACAAAAACAGAAGACTGAGCTGGAGGCAGAGCGTAAACGTCTGGATGACCCGCGTTATATTGAAAAGCTCGCCCGTGAGGATTACAACATGGTGGGTAAAGACGAGGTGCCGCTGTTTATAGTTGATGAGAAAAAATAAGGCAGAACAAGAAATGATAGCTTTTGTTCTGCTTTTTTTATTGACACCATGAAAAATTAAAGAGTATAATACAAGAGTATTAAGAATTTTTAAGGGGGATTTTTTTCTCGATGTCACTTGAAGTAGGTGCAATTGTAGAGGGTGAAGTTACAGGCATCACCAATTTTGGCGCATTTGTCCAACTGCCTGAGGGCAAGGTTGGCCTGATTCACATTTCTGAGGTTTCTAATGTTTATGTAAAAGACGTGCATGACTTTTTAAAGGAGCACGACAAGGTTAAGGTTAAGGTATTATCTGTAGATGACCGCGGCAAAATCGGCTTGTCTATTAAACAGCTTACACCGCCGCCGGCTCCGCAGGCAAGACCGCAGCGTCCGCAGAATGATAATCGCGAGCGCCGCAGCAACAATAATGGTATGCGTCCTCAAGGCGACAATCGTGAACGCCGTGGCGGTATGCGCCCGCAAAGCGCAAGACCGATGGCTCCCGTTTCGTTTGAGGATAAATTATCCAAATTCTTGAAAGACAGCGATGACCGTATGCTGGACTTAAAACGTAATACTGAGTCTAAACGCGGTGGTCGTGGTGCCAGACGTGATAAATAAGCAAGCTGGTAATTAATGAAATGGCACTCCTGAGAGTGCCTTTTCTTTTATAGCATAGAAAAATATGGTATGACACGTTTAAACCGCTGCTGAAGGAGATATGCTATGAGGCAGATTGCGCCTGCAGTCTACAAGCTGCGCAAAACAATTAAAAATTTGCTGCAGCCTGATGCTCATTACCTGCTGGCGGTGAGCGGCGGCGCCGATTCCCTGGCTCTGGCACATGCCTGTGCTGCCTTGGCAGCGCAGGGCTGGGGAAGCTACAGCGTCTGTCACGTTGAGCACGGACTTCGTGGTGCAGAGGCGTTGCGCGATATGCAGGCTGTACAGTGTGCCTGCAAGGATTGGGGACTGCCCTGCTTTACAGAGCATGTGCAGGCTGCAGCCTATGCGGCGCAGAACCGTCTTTCTACCGAAGATGCTGCGCGCCGCCTGCGTTATGCGGCGCTTAGGCGCATAGCGGCGCAGCAGGGCGCTGCGGCGATTGTTACGGCGCATCACGAGGGCGATCAGGCGGAAACGTTGCTCTTAAGGCTGCTGCGCGGCGCAGGGCTGCAGGGACTTGCCGGAATGCGGGCGCAGCAGGGCGATATCATCAGACCGCTGCTGACGCTGCCGAAAAGCCTGCTGGAGGAATACTGCAACGCAGAAGGCATTGCAGTCTGCTACGACAGCACCAACGCTGATACGGCGTATACGCGCAATCGTGTACGTCTGGAGCTTGTGCCGTATCTGGAGCGCAGCTTTAACCCTGCCGTGGTGCCGACGTTGGCGCGTACTGCCGCCTTGCTGGCGCAGGATGCGGAATGTCTGGAGCAAATGGCTGATGCTGCTTACAGGCAGCTGGTGCGCAGGCAGGAGGATGCTGTCAGTTTGCCGGTGATGCAGCTTACGGTGCTGCACAGTGCCGTAAGGCTGAGAGTATTGCGACGCGCGTATTTCGAGCTGGGCGGTGAGGAGCTGTCCTTCGAGCGTAGTCAGGCGATTGACTACCTGCTGCTACGACGCAGCGGCGGCAAGATCATCCAGCTGCCGCAGGGAATAAACGTAGTCTACAAAAATAAACAGCTTATTTTTGTTAAAATAATATAAAGTATAAGGAGAATGAAAAATGCATGACGATATTAAGACAGTTTTGCTGACCAAAGAAGAAATTGATGCCCGCGTACAGGAAATGGGCAAGCAGATTGCTGCCGATTATGCAGGCAAGGAGCTTGTTGTCATTGTGCTGCTGAAGGGTGCTGCCTGGTTTGCTACCGACCTGACCCGCGCCATTGATATGCCGCTGCGCGTAGACTTCATGGTTGCTTCTTCCTATGGCAACGGAACCAGCACCAGCGGCAGCGTTAAGGTTAAGCTGGATGTCAGCGAGGATATCAAGGGTAAGGACGTGCTGGTAATCGATGATATCATTGACAGCGGCGTTACCTTCGCTTCTATCACCGATATGCTGCGTCACTACAAGCCCGCAACTCTGAAAACCGCTGCTCTGTGCGACAAGGCCGAGCGTCGTGTAAACGGTCTGGAGGCTGATTATGTAGGCTTCAAAATTCCTGACGAATTCGTTGTAGGCTACGGTCTGGATTATGCAGGCGATTACCGTAATCTACCGTTTATCGGCATCCTGAAGCCTGCTGTATACGCACGCAAATAAAAGCCTGTAAATTGCATAAAACAGTTGCTAGTTTTTCCTATCTATAATATAATAAAATATTATGAGCTAAGTGGAAGGAGGCTACGTGCTTGAATAAATTTTTTAAGAACGTACTTTTTTATCTGCTGATTATCATGGTAATTATCTGGATGTTTGACCTTTACGGTGAAAAGAATTCTAAGCCTGCCGATATAAGCTATACCAGTTTTATGCAGCATGTACAGCAGGACGAAATCAAACAGGTAACTATTGTTGATAACGTTATCAGCGGTAAATTAAAGGATGGCAAGGAGTTTTCTACCGTTGCGCCTAATGACAGCAAGCTGGTAGAAAAGCTGGAAGCAAAGAAAGTAGACATTAAGGCAGAGCTGCCGCCGCAACCGCCATGGTGGATGAGCATTCTCAGCTCTATTTTGCCGATGCTGATTATCGTAGGCCTGTGGTTCATGCTGATGAATCAGGGCGGTGCCGGTGGCGGCAAGGTGATGAACTTTGGCAAGAGCCGTGCGCGTCGCTACGATGAGGAAAAACTGAAGATAACCTTTAAGGATGTTGCCGGTGCCGAAGAAGCCAAGCAGGAGCTGGAAGAGGTTGTTGAATTCCTGAAGCATCCGCAGAAGTATAATGACCTGGGAGCTAAGATTCCTAAAGGTGTTTTGCTCTATGGTCCTCCGGGTACAGGCAAAACCTTGTTGGCGAAGGCAGTTGCCGGTGAAGCGGGAGTTCCGTTCTTCAGTATTTCCGGTTCTGACTTTGTAGAAATGTTTGTCGGTGTCGGCGCTTCGCGTGTACGCGACCTGTTCGACCAGGCAAAGAAAAGTGCACCCTGCATCGTATTTATCGATGAGATTGATGCCGTAGGCCGTCAGCGCGGCGCAGGTCTTGGCGGTGGCCATGACGAGCGTGAGCAGACTCTGAACCAATTATTGGTTGAGATGGACGGTTTCAGTGCTAACGAAGGCATCATTATGATTGCCGCAACCAACCGTCCGGATATTCTGGACCCGGCGCTGCTGCGTCCCGGCCGTTTCGACCGCCAGATTGTAGTAGACCGTCCTGATATCAAGGGACGTACCGAAATTCTGAAGGTACATGTTAAGGGCAAACCGATGGGACAGGATGTCAATTTGGACGTAATCGCTCAGCGTACCCCCGGCTTTACCGGTGCTGATTTATCCAACCTGGTTAATGAAGCAGCGCTGCTGACTGCCCGCAAGGACAAGAAGGCTATCAATATGCCGGAAATGGAAGAGGCTGCCGAGCGTGTTATCATGGGACCGGAGCGCAAGAGCCGTGTCATCAGCGATAAGGAAAAACGCCTGACTGCTTACCATGAAGGCGGTCATACTATCGTTGGTATGCTGCTTGAGCATACTGACCCTGTACATAAGGTTACCATCATTCCGCGTGGCCGTGCCGGTGGTTATACTCTGAGCCTGCCGAAGGAAGATAAGTATTATGCAACCCGCAGCGAAATGCTCGATGAGCTGAAGGTGCTGTTGGGTGGCCGTGTTGCTGAAGCTTTGGTGCTGAAGGAAATCTCCAGCGGTGCCAGCAATGATTTGCAGCGTGCAACTCAACTGGCACGCCAGATGATTTGCGAATACGGCATGAGCGAAAACATCGGTCCTGTAACCTTTGGTCATCGTCAGGATCAGGTATTCCTGGGCCGCGACATTGCCCGCGACAAGGATTACAGTGAAGAAGTGGCAGCTGAAATTGATAAAGAGGTACGCTCCTTTATGGAAGATGCCTATGCTGCTACCGAAAAGCTGCTGTCCGACAATATTGACAAGCTGCATGTGATTGCTAAAGCTCTGATGGAGAAGGAAACTCTGGAAGAGGAAGAAATCAACCAGCTGGTAAAATACGGTCATATCCTTACCGCAGAAGAAAAGCTGCAATTAGTACAGCAATCTGTTGTGGATGAGGAAGCAGCAGCTGCTCCCGTTGCCGAAGCAGACGTAAAGGCTGAAGCTCCTGCTGCCGAAGCAGATGCACCGAAAGCTGTTGCAAATGCAGGCGAAGAAACACCAAAAGAATAACAGTAAAAAAATAAGAGGCTGGGTTTTATCCCAGTCTCTTTTTGGCGTTCGCATATATAATTTCCCTTCGCATGTTCCACACACTCCATGCCGCGCTGGACAGGAACGGATGCTGGCTACAGTCGAGCGGCTTTGTTCGCACAGCCTGCGCTGCTTTGGGAACTTCTCCTTCGTTTGACGCTCAACCGACATTGCTCTCTTTTATAGCACACCAACGTAACTTCGGTTCGCGGCAAACGCATGGCAATAAGCACCGGAATCCTGCGCGCGGCCAAAGGAACTTTTGGTTACTTTTCCTTCCGTGGAAAAGTAACATAACCAGCGTATCGCTTATATTATTCTAACGGACGCACGCCACTCCCAAACCACAATCCAAGCCATTTTCCTCAGCATGTTATACACACTTAATGCCGCGCTAGACAGGAACGGATGCTGGCTACAGTCGAGCATCTTTGTTCGCACAGCCAGCGCTGCTTAACGAACTTCTCCTTCGTTTGACGCTCAACCGACAACGCTTCCTTCTATAGCACACCAACGTAACTTCGGTTCGCGGCAAACGCATGGCGAAAAGCACCGGAATCCTGCGCGCGGCCAAAGGAACTTTTGGTTACTTTTCCTTCCATGGAAAAGTAACACAACCAGCGCATCGCTTATATTATTCTAACGGATGCACGCCACTCCCAAACCACAATCTAACTAATACACTCCGCGTGTTCTACACACTCCATGCCGCGCCGGACAGGAACGGATGCTGGCTACAGTCGAGCGTCTTTGTTCGTACAGCCTGCGCTGCATTGGGAACTTCTCCTTCGTTTGACGCTCGACCGACATTCCTTTCTTTTATAGCACACCAGCGTAACTTCGGTTCGCGGCAAACGCATGGCGAAAAGCACCGGAATCCTGCGCGCGGCCAAAGGAACTTTTGGTTACTTTTCCTTCCATGGAAAAGTAACACCTATAACGTCTGCCATAAAGCAGCAATAAGCACTGAAATCCTACGCACACCCAAAGGAACTTTTGGTTACTTTTCCTTCCGTGGAAAAGTAACATAACTATATATGCTTGCGGAAAAACTCCAAAAACCCCTCCGCCGCAGGCGATAATTTATGCTCCTTACTCCAATATAACGTCTGATCAAAATGCAGCTTCTCATCAACAAGCTGCTGCCGCACCATCTCCTGCGGCAGCGCATCACCATCCAACGCCGCAACAACCGCAACTCCCAGCCCGCTTGTCGCAAAGGTAAGCGCACTCTCCGCCGTAGTAGCAATAAAAGCAACATTCGGCTTAACAGCATAACCCTTAAACACATTGCGCAAAAGCGCATAGCTGCCATAATTACAGCATAAGGGCACACCTGCCAAATCCTCCGGCGAAAGCATGCTTTTACCTGCCCACGGAACCGCAAATCCGGCATTATAGAAAGCATAAAAATTCTCCCGCTGCACCTTGATAGTAGCAAAATTGTGCGCTGCAGGCAGCGGCGCATTGGCAAAGGCAAAATCAATACTGCCCGCTTCCAGCTGCTGCTGCTGCTGTTCTACCGTAGCATCGTGAAACTGATAGCTGATACCGGGATTTTCCTTGGCAAAGGGAATAAGATAGCTGCGCAGGAAATAGTCGGTACGCACGTGTGACACGCTGAAGCGCAGCGTACCTGCGGCACGCCTGCCGAAGGCCTGCATACGCAGGCTGATATCATCCTCCGTATTGCACAGCTGACGCGCCTGCTGCAAAAAGGTTTCGCCTGCCTCCGTCAGCTCAATGTGGCGCTTACCGCGCTGCATTTTGAAAAGCTGCACGCCGTAGTTTCTTTCGATAGCCTTCATCTGCGCACTTAGCGCCGGCTGTACGATGCCAAGACGTTTTGCTGCGGCGCTGAGATTACCTGTTTCGGCAACAGTGATAAAGTTTCTGTAAAAAGCAAAATCCATAGCAGTATCTCCTTAAAATATCAAAAAATATGATTATAATAATCAAAATAAAGTCTTTTACTTAATTATAGAACGGGAGTAGAATTAAGTAAATGCAAAAATAGAAGGCAACTTCTATTGAATTGGGAGAGGAAGCTGTTAGTTATGAAAAAACACCGTTCGTTGAATGTTTTGTCAGGTCCCTTACTTTTTCTTGTCGTCCTGCTTGCATTGGCGCCTATAATTGAATTTAAGCAGGCGGCCGCCATTGCTACGATTTTCTGGATGGGCCTGTGGTGGGTGCTGCGTCCTGTAAATATCGCCGTAACCTCGCTGTTGCCGATTCCCTTGAACGCTATCTTCGGTATGGTGCCGATGGACGGTATTATCAGCAAATATTTTTCGGAAATCGTCGTGCTGCTTGTCGGCAGTGATCTTATCAGCCTGGTGTGGGAAAAAACGCATCTTGATAAGCGTCTGGCGATAAAAAGTCTTTGCGGATTGGGAACATCGATGCGCGAGCAGATATGCGTTTGGCTGGTGGCTTCAACGCTGCTGTCTATCTTTTTGCCCAACGTTGTTGTGGTTATGATTCTTTTGCCGGTGGCTGTAAGCATGCTGCGTTTTTTAGGACAGCAGCAGATTACCAATAATCCCGTAGCAACACCGATTTTGCTGGCCATCGTTTGGGGCGCAGGCTTTGGCGGTTTCGGTTCGCCCTTAGGCAGCAGCTCCAATCTGGTAGCAATCAGCTATCTGGAAAAGCTTACGGGACACGAATTCATGTATGTTGACTGGGTTATCCGCTTTTTGCCGCTTTTGTTTATCATCATGCTGCTCATTCTGGCTTATCTGCTACATTTGCCTTTGCCTGTTAAACGTCTTGACGGTGGCAAGGAATATTTTCGTGCTGCTTATGCTAAACTCGGGCCGATGAGCCGCGGCGAAAAATTAGGCTTGTGGCTTTTTATTCTCGCAACAGGCTTAGCCTTCGTCCGTCCGCTTTACGTGCAATATCTGCCGCTGATGAAGCCTGCCTATGTATTTTTCACCTTCGGTATGCTCACCTTTATGCTGCGCAACGAAACAGGCCAACTGCTTCTGACCTGGCGTGAGGCTGAAAAGGGCATTATGTGGGGTATGATTTTCCTTTTTTCCGGCGGTCTGGCATTAGGCCAACTCATTACGAAAACCGGTGCGGCAACTCAGATTGCTAAGGTAATTACGCTGCTGCCGTTAAGCGGCGGTTGGGAAACGATGTTCAGCCTGACGCTCTTTGCTACATTCCTGACGGAAATCAGCAGTAATACCGCGGCGGCCTCCATCTCGATTCCGGTAGTACAAAGCATTTCGCAACAGTTGGGGTTGAACCCCATTCCTTATATCCTGACCTCGATTGTTGCCGTTAACTGTGCCTTCATTCTGCCGGTCAGCACACGTGCTGTGGGTGTAACCTATGGACTGAACCCTGATGATTTACTGAAAAACGGCCTTAAGCTTTCGATAATCTGCATGCTGCTCGTCAGTGCGCTTGGCTGTATCTGCATGCATTGCTGGAGTCTTTTCAACCATCTTTAAAG
>CAKQHU010000013.1 GCA_934234275.1 uncultured Phascolarctobacterium sp. | reverse complement strand
TTGACGCACTCTGAGATTTAGAGCAGTCACTCTGATACGTTTTGGCGGATGAGGAGTGCCTGCTCTTCGTCTATTAATTTATTATCTTTTGTTTTGGAAGGGGGACTTGTCAGTGTCCGAAAAGTTATTTTCGCGCTTGTTCTGGCGACCGTATCTTTGTATAGGCATCAGCATGGTTTTAGTGCTGCTGAGCAGCATGGTGCCTTATATCCTGCCGCATGCATGGTTGGGACAGCATTATCCCGGTTATGACTTCTACATGTTTAAGGGTATGGCCTGGACGCTGAAGCTGGCGCTGCTGATTTATTTGTATGGCATTGTCTGCATTTTTAAGAAGAATTATTTCCCTAAGCTGAGCAGCCTGTGTACCGAAGAGGTGCGCGCGGTGATTACCGGCTACAAGAGCAGCTGGAGCCGCGGCAAGCAGCTGTGCCCTGTTTTTACTTATACAGTAGGCGATAAGGAATACAGCGAAGCTTTGAATGAAGCCAAGGGAACCAAGGAAAAGACAGGCGATGTTTTGGAGCGTGGCTTTACGCTGAAGCTGCCGCGTAAAATTATTTATAATCCGCAAAATCCCAAGGAATTTTATCTGCCGGGCTGCGAATATTATTCGCGTAAGGCGGCGGTTTTCCGTTATATTTTGTTCAGCATGCTGCTGTTTTTGCAGCTGTATCTGAACTTTTTTGTGAATGTGAGGTAGATTATGAGCAGAACAGGCTTATGGGATTCACATGCCCATTTAGATGACGAAGCGTTTAATGAGGATAGGGAGCAGCTGATTGCGCAGCTTGAGCAGGATATGGACGGCATCGTCAATCCCGGCTGTGATGCTGCCAGCAGTGCTGTTGCTGTGGAGCTGGCGGAAAAGTATCCGTTTATTTATGCGGCTGTTGGCTGGCATCCCGAGAATTTGAAGGGCATTCCTGCCGACTACCTGCAGCAGCTGGCAGAGTGGGCACAGCACCCGAAGGTTGTGGCAATCGGTGAAATCGGTCTTGATTATTACTGGAAGGAAAACGAGCCGAAGGAGGTACAGAAGCGTATTTTCTTAGAGCAGGTTGACCTGGCTAAGCAGTTTGATTTGCCGGTGATTATTCATGACAGAGATGCGCACGGCGATATGCTGGAGCTGTTCCAGAAGGAAGTGCACGGAGTACAGGCAGTGTTCCACTGCTTCAGCGGCTCGCTGGAGATGGCGAAGGAGCTGGCTAAGCGTGGCTATTACTTTGGCTTCGGCGGCACGTCTACCTATAAGAATGCGCAGAAGGTGCGCGAGGTTATGCAGTATATTCCCAAGGAGCTGCTGCTGTTTGAAACCGACAGCCCTTATCTGACCCCGGTGCCTTTCCGCGGTAAGCGCAATAATCCCGGGTATACGGAATACACGGCACGCAATGCGGCGCAGGTGCTGGGAATGGATTTTGAAGAGCTAGCGGCCATTGCTGCGGCGAATACCAAGAGATTATTCAAAAAGATAAAATAAGCATAGAGCTGCTACGAAAAAATTCAGAGAGGTCCTGTGATGCACAGGCCTCTCTTTTTTGTGCGAGTGTGTTGGGCGTAAAGAATAAATTTACGCGGATACCTGCTTTAAAGCTATATCTGCAGTGCTAAATATGTTAAAATATAATGATGTACTAAATTAGTTTAGCTTTGCCGGAGGGAGCAAGTAATGAAAGATAAAATTAGCATGCCTTTGATAGAGGCGATGCTGCAATATAAAAGTGAGGACGTCTATCCTCTGCATACTCCCGGACATAAGGGAGGACGCGGCATGCAGCGCTTGCTGCGCCAGGAGCTGGGTGCCAGCGTGCAGATGGACGTGTCGCTGATGAGCGAGCTGGACGATATCCACGAGCCGGAAACCTATATTAAGGAGGCGCAGGAGCTGGCGGCGCAAACCTACGGCAGTGATGCCTGCTTTTGGGCAGTCAATGGTACAAGTCAGGCAATTCATGCCATGCTGCTGACAGCGCTGAACCCGGGGGAGAAGCTGCTGTTGCCGCGCAATGCGCACCGCAGTGTTGCCGGCGGACTTGTTTTGGGTGGCATAGAGGCAGTGTATCTGCAGCCGGAGTATCAGCCGGAATTCGGCATTCAGATGCAGGTTACTGTGCAGCAGATAGAGGCGGCGCTAGAGCAGGACAGCAAAATTAAAGCGGTGCTGCTGACCAGTCCGAATTATTACGGTGTGGCGGCAGATGTGCGGGCGATTGCCGACTGCTGTCATGCACATAATGCTGTACTGCTGGTGGATGAGGCGCACGGGCCGCATCTGGGCTTCAGTGAGCTGTTGCCGCCATCCGCTCTGCAGTGCGGCGCTGATGCCTGCGCTCAGAGTACGCATAAAATTTTGGGCGCTATGACGCAGTGCAGCATGCTGCATGTGCAGGGAGCACGTCTCGATTTGCAGCGTGCGGCTGATGTAATGAGCGTTTTGACGACAACGAGTCCCAACTATCTGCTGATGGCATCGCTGGATGCTGCCAGAGCGCAGGTGCAGGCCTATGGCACGGAGATGGCAGCGGCGGCGGTACAGGCTGCAGTCAAGCTGCGCAATCTGTGTGCTTCCTATAGCGGTTTACGTGTAATGGAAGCAGCAGATTGCGGCGGACTGCAGCTGGACAGCACAAAGGTGACAGTCAACTTTGCTGCCTGGGGCTATACCGGCGTAGAGGTTGGCGAGCTTTTCCGTGAGGCAAGAATTGCTGTGGAATTGGTAGATGCCTATAATGTACTCTTCCTGGTGACCTATGCCGATGTTACTACGGATTATGATGAGGCTTTGGCAAGGATTGCTGCCGTACTGGATAAAATGCAGGCACAGAAGCGTGCACCGCTGCAGCTGGCAGCGGCAGCGCAGGTGCCGCAGACGCAGGCAGTGCTGCCTTTGCGTGACGTATTCTATCGTGCGAAAAAGGCGGTGCCGTTGGCGCAGGCTGCAGGCAAAATCTGTGGTGAACAGGTGAGCTTTTATCCGCCGGGAATACCGGTGCTGCTGCCGGGCGAGCTGGTAACGGAAGAAATTATTGCTTACTGCCGCGCGCAGAAGGAGTTGGGTTTGCCGGTAAGCGGACCTGCAGACAGCAGCTTAAAAACGATACGTGTTATTGCGGATTGAGGTAAATAAAATGCGAGGATTTTTTATTACATTCGAAGGAATAGACGGAGCGGGTAAAACTACCCAGCAGCATTTGGCAGCGCAGGCCTTGCGCGAGCAGGGCTATGATGTACTGGAAAGCCGTGAGCCTGGCGGTACACAGCTGGCAGAAAAGGTGCGTGCTTTGGTGCTGGACCCGGAGCTGCCGCTGACAACGGCAACGCAGACGCTGCTGTATCTGGCAGCACGCAGCGAGCATGTCGACAAGCTGCTGCGTCCTGCGCTGGAAGCAGGCAAGATAATTATCTGTGACCGCTTCAATGATTCAACGCTGGTTTATCAGGGACTGGCGCAGGGCAAGGCTCCGGAGGAGATTGCACAGCTGCGCCGGCTGGGAGCTTTTGCTACCGGTGGCTTAGAGCCTGATTTGACGCTTGTTTTTGATGCCGACCCGGTAGAATTATTGGCACGTCGGCAACAGCGCGGTGTGCAGGACCGTTATGAGCAGCAGGGACTGGAATTTCAGCAGCGCCTGCGTGCAGGCTTTCTGCAGCTTGCCGAGGCAGAGCCGCAGCGCCTGCAGGTGATTGATGCCTTAGGCACGCAGCAGGAGGTTACTGCTAAGGTACTGCAGGCCATCGGCAGAGTAATCAGCGGAGAGAAATAAAATGTGGGAGCATATTATCGGCCACACGGAACAGAAAAAATTTCTGCAGAACTATCTGCAGGCCAAGGAGCGTCCGCATGCATTGCTGTTCAGCGGTGCTGCCGGCTTGGGCAAGCGCACGCTTGCTTTGGAATTTGCCAAGGCACTGCTGTGCTTTCAGCATAACGGCACAGACGGCTGTGAAGCCTGCAGGCTGATGAATCTGCAGGACGGCAATCTGAGCCATCCAGATTTCGTACTGGTGCAGCACGAATGGGATGATAAAAAAGACCGTTTAAGAGATACGATTATTATCGACCAGATCAGGGAGCTGACGGCTAAAACGGCGCTGGCACCGGTGATGTCACCGACGCGTGTGTGCATTGTTGAGGATGCGGATACCATGGTTCCCGCCGCAGCCAATGCTTTTTTGAAGCTGTTGGAGGAGCCACCGGCCGGCTGGGTGATTATTTTACTGGCAGCCAATGTCAACAGGCTGTTGCCGACAATCATGTCGCGTGTGGTACAGCTGCGCTTTCAGCCAATCGAGCCGCAACTGGTGGAGCAGGAGCTGCAGGCAAGGCAGATAGAGCCTGCCAAGGCCGCAGTATTGGCCCGTATCAGCGAAGGCTCCATCGGCTTGGCGCTGAATTTAGCTGCAGCCAAGGGACAGATGGATGTATTTGAATGCCGTAAGCAGGCGGTAGCCTTTTTGGAGGCTTTGCCCTTGGCGATGCCGATGAATTATCTTGCCGGCCGCAGTTGGCTGGACAAAAAGGTGCAGCGTGAGCAGGCACTGCTGCTTGTGCAGCTGTGGCAACTGCTGCTGCGCGATTTAATGATGTGCAAATTGCAGCTTTATGATAGAATATATAATATAGATTTACTGGATGAACTTAAAAGCCAGAGCAGCGGTTGGGAGCTGTCGGCGCTGAAGCAGGCTTTAGTGATTGTACAGGAAGCATATGACGCATTGGTGAGCAGTGTCGGTATGAAAACGGCATTGGAAACCATGGCGCTTAAAATAGATAAAATTTATAAGGAGTGATATTTTATGCCGACAGTAGTAGGCATTCGCTTTAAAAAAGCGTGCAAGATATATTATTTTGACCCTGCGGAAACAGGTGTAGCAAAGGGGGATTTTGCTATCGTGGAAACAGCTCGCGGTGTGGAATACGGCGAGGTTGTTATCGGACCGCGTGAGGTTGACGACAAGCAGATTGTTTCCCCGCTCAAACCGGTTATGCGTAAAGCAACAGCCGATGATGATATGAAACTGGCAGAAAACAAAATTCGTGAAAAGGAAGCGTTCAATATCTGCCTGCGAAAAATCAAAAATCATGGCCTGCCCATGCGCCTGATTGACGTAGAGTTTACCTTTGATGTGAATAAGATTATTTTCTACTTTACCGCTGACGGACGCATTGACTTCCGTGAGCTGGTTAAGGACCTGGCGGCAGTTTTTCGTACCCGTATCGAGCTGCGCCAGATTGGTGTGCGCGATGAAGCTAAGATGCTGGGCGGTATCGGCAGCTGTGGCCGTCCGCTGTGCTGTGCAACTTTTTTAGGCGACTTTGAGCCTGTTTCTATTCGCATGGCCAAGGACCAGAGCCTGTCTTTGAACCCGACGAAGATTTCCGGTATCTGCGGCCGTCTGATGTGCTGCCTGAAGTATGAAAACCATATGTACTGCAAGCACGGCTGCAACGGCTGCGGTCGTCGCGAGCGCATTGAAATTCCCAAGATGGGCAGCAAGGTAGTGACTACTATGGGCGAAGGCAAGGTAGTAGGCATCAACCGCAAGGAGCGTACCGCTGCAGTACAGCTGTCACCGGACAATACTATTCAGGTGGAGTGGGAAGAGCTTGTAGATGCTTCCCAGGCTGACAATGTCTGAGCAGGAAAACAGCCTGCGCTGTGACTATGTGCCGGGCTGCGGCTATAAAATCTGGCAGGACGCCAAGGAATTCTGCTATACTACGGATGCCGTGTTTTTAGGTAACTTTCCGCATGTTGTGCGTAAGGCTAAGGTGCTGGAGCTTGGCTGCGGCACCGGTGCAATCAGCATGCTGCTGGAAAGCAGAGGCGCCGCAGAGGTGACGGCGCTGGACTGCAATCCGCAGGTAACAAAGCTGGTGCGCCAAAGCGTTGCCGATAATTCTCTGCAGGATAAGTTTACTGTCATAGACGGTGATTTGCGTAATTACAAGCAGCTGCTGCAGCCGGAGAGCATGGATTTGGTGGCTGCCAATCCGCCCTACCGCAACAGCGGCAACGTGCGCCAGGTAGGCACTGCTGCCTGCCACGAGGTTACCTCGACGCTGGAGGATTTTTTCCGGGCAGCGGCTTTTGCTGTGCGCTATCGCGGACGCTTTGCTTTGGTGCAGCTGCCGGAGCGCTTTGCCGAAAGCATGCAGCTGGCGCTGAAGTATGGCCTGCAACCGAAGCGTTTGCAATGGGTGCATTCTAAAATTGATAAGCCTGCCTGGATTTTCCTGATGGAAATGCAGAAGGGCGGCAGCTACGGCTTGGATGTTCTGCCGCCGCTGATTATGTACAATCAGGATGGCAGCTATACAGAGCAGGTGAAAAAATTCTATGAGCCTGCTGTTAAATAATCTCAATGGACGGGAAAATGTTAGAATATAAGTAGTCTATATGCTAACAAATTATACATTTTAGATACGCGAAAATGCTGTAAATGTCACGGATTTGACGCTTCCTGCTGTTTTATGTTAAAATAATTACCGGATTAAGGAGGTTTTTATGATTAAGCATATATGCAGATTACATTTAAATTGTTTATTATCTGCCGTTATCCTTATGCTGATGGTACCTTTCCTGACCGGTTTTGATATTTCACAGCAGGTGACGATTATTTGTGACGGCCAGACTAAGGAGCTGCGTACTAACGCAGTTAAGCCCGGCAAAATTTTGCAGGAGGCCGGCATTGTCCTGGAGAAGGGCGATGGCTGGAAGCTGCAGAATACCAAAAGGGTACAGAACGGCAGTGTGATTGAGGTACTGCGCGGCAAGCCCTTTACTGTTATCCGTGGCAATGAAACGGTAGAATACAAAAGCTGCAAGCCGACTGTAGGCGAGGCGCTGAAGGATTTGGGCATCTCCTATAAAAAGGAGCGTGTTTATCCGGATGTGCATGAGCCGTTTAAGGAAGGCATGCAGGTTTATATTTTGAATGCCGATGAGGAGCTGCAATTCAGTGAAGCCAGTGTAGACATTCCGGTGAAGTATGAGGACGATTACAATCTGAATTTCGGTACGGAAAAGATACACGTTGAAGGTAAAGCCGGTACAGCGAAGGTTGTTTCCAAAAAGGTGAAGAACAGTGACGGCAGTCATTCCGTACAGGAGCTGACTCGTCATGTGCTTATCGAGCCGGAAACAAAGGTTATCCGCAAGGGCATGGCAATGAGCGTCTATACTCCTGAGGGCTATAAGCGCTATACGAAAAAAATCAGTGCGCATGCCTCTGCTTATGTAGCAACAGGTAACCGTACTTCTATCGGTCTTGTTCCGTATGAAGGCATTGTGGCTGTTGATCCGCGCTTCATTCCGTATTATACAAAAATGTATATCCCCGGTTATGGTATTGCTATGGCCGGTGATACCGGTGGCGATATGGTTCACCACAGAGTAGATTTGTTCTTTAATGATTATCATCGTGCTATCCAGTGGGGCAGACGCGATGTAGATATTTATATTTTAGCTGATTAAGGTGGAATTTATCTGATGCTTAAGGAAGTGCTCGTAGTAGAAGGAAAAATGGATACGGTGGCAATCGGGAAGGCGCTGGAGGCCGACACAATCGAAACCGGCGGCTTTACCTTGGCACCCTATACTTTGCGCCAGATTGAGGCTGCGTATAAAAAACGCGGGATAATTATCCTGACTGATCCTGACGGTGCCGGTGAACGCATTCGCCGCTTCTTGACGGAGCGCTTTCCGGAAGCAGGGCAGGCGTTTATTCCTAAGCGTCAGGCGACTGCCAACAATGATGTAGGCGTAGAGCAGGCGCAGCCGGAGGCGATATTAGAAGCTCTGTCTAAGGTGCGTTACCACGAATATCGTCCGCAGCAGGAATTTACCATGCGCGATTTGTTCCAAAATAATCTGAACGGCAGCGAGAGTGCTTCTGCGCGCCGTGATGCGCTGGGTGCCGAGCTTGGTATAGGCTATGGCAATGCCAAACGCTTTTTGGAACGCCTGAATCATTATGGCGTGAGCCGTGAAGAATTTACGGCTGCTTTAGAAAAATTGGAGAGTGAAGAGTGAATAAACCTGTTATTGCTTCTCCCCAGGTAACGAATCATATTCTGCACCGCTTTAAGCTGCGTGCCGATAAGAAGCTGGGGCAGAATTTCCTGATTGATGAAAATATCGTGCGCCGTATTGTGGAAGCAGCAGAGCTGTCTCCGGCAGATAAGGTGCTGGAGGTAGGCCCGGGCATCGGTACGCTGACGCAGGGGTTGGCAGAAAGCGGTGCCGATGTTGTGGCGGTAGAGCTGGATAAACGCCTGCTGCCGGTACTGGATGTTACGCTGGAGGGCTATGACAATGTTCGCATCGTCAATGGCGATATCCTGCAGGTAAATATTATGGAAACAGTGGCAGCACCGGAATTTAAGGTGTGCGCTAACCTGCCGTATTATATTACTACGCCGATTATTTTTGCCCTGCTGGAAAAGCGTCTGCCCATGGAGCGCTTAGTTGCTATGGTGCAGAAGGAGGTTGCCGAACGCATGGCTGCTAAACCCGGCAGTAGAGATTATGGTGCGCTTTCGGTAGCTATCCAGTATTACACTGAGCCGGAGATAGCGTTTATCGTACCGCCGACCTCGTTTATTCCCGCACCGGCTGTTGATTCGGCTGTTATAGTGTGCAAGCGCCGCTCCGAGCCGCCGGTAAAGGTGTGCGACGAAGCGCTGTTCTTCCGCGTTGTGAAGGCAGCCTTCTCCCTCAGACGCAAGATGCTCAGCAATTCGCTGAAGAATATGGGCATCAACTCCGAGCAGTGTGCTCAATGGCTGCAGCGCGCCGGCGTAGACGGCAAGCGCAGAGCGGAAACTCTCAGCCTGGAGGATTTTGCGGCATTAACTAATACCTTTAGTGTAGAAAAGTAAAAAATAAAAAAGAAGCTAGGTTACAAAATAGCAGAGAAAGTGTAATGATATTTACACTTTCTCTGCTATTTTTGGCTTTAAAGGGACTGTATTATTCCTGCCATGCATTATTAATATTCCAATAAAGCATAACTGATATAAAACTAATTGCCACATGCCCAAACGTTATAACTTGACCTCTTGAAAATTCTGACAGAATAGTTTATATTATAACTACAGGGAATAATAAATATTCCCTAAGGTTTGCGCGGCGCTTCACCTCCCAAGATGAAAGCGAGGTAAGTATTATGGAAAAGTTATTAGCAAAAATGTATGAGCAGTCAGAAAGCAAAGCAGAAAAGAAGCAGTACCGGGTGCTGAACGCACTCAAGGCTGCAGCCTTCTTAAATCTGGCAGTTTTCTACTTCCTGTATAATATCAATGTAGCTCAGGGTGCTAATCCTGCTTGGGATTATGCCTGGTGGCAACGGCTGACGCTGTGGAGCATTGTGGTTCTGTGCGGTATGACCTTCAGCCAGGGCAGCAATTACCTCAAATGGGGATTGGGCCTTTTGGGTGTAGGCACTGCGATTTCGCTTTGCACCTATCTTTTCACACCGCAGCATCCCATTTATTTCGGCATCTTTACCTTCCTTGGTCTTGCATATCTGGTAGTACAGCCCATTCATTGGTGGCTGCAGAAGTCTCCCGGTTCCTGCGGTTGGCTGTTATCTGCAATAGCTTATGATCTGACCAGGCATCTTACAGATGGCGTGATCATCTGGCAGGGTAAGATAATTGGACATCTGCCGTCCTTCCTGTACGGTGACTGGAACGTATGGCTGGGGTTGCCCGGTGCAGATTTTGTCTCGCTGGAGTATGTGCCTTTCCTGCCGAACATCTTCTTATTCTTGTGCGGCCTCTACCTGTTCCAGTTTATGTCCGAGCATGAAAAAGGACAAGCTTATCTGAAGAAGCTGAGCTAAGTTAACAAGCCTTTCTTTAAAAGTCAATTTGCATAGAAAATCTCGTGGTTATCAAGTTTGTCTGCATATGGTGTTATCCCTCTACTTATTTCTTCTTAACCTTTAACACCCCATGCTTTTAGCCAATGTCCCAACAAAGCTAATGTCCCCGGACTCATAATTAACGAGAGAGAAAGAAGAAAATCCTCCGCAGCTGGCGAGCTGTCGGAGGATTTTTCTTTATGGCTGATTTAATTTAAAGCTGTCTAAGGAATAAATTGCCTGGGGCAGATAGTTATCTGCCTGCAGCGCAGGCATTACATAAAGCAGCTGATAGGTTTTGCCGTTCTGCTGAGCTTCTGCGGTTAAAAGCAGCTTGTTGCCGTGATAATCATTGTGGGCGCTCAGGCGGCAGGTCCAAATTAACTGATTGCCATGCTGCCATTGCCAGTATACTTTGGCGTTTTCATAGACAGGCAGAGCTTCTGTTGCCTTAAAGCTTGCAGTATCCGCAGGGTCAAGCACGGTTGCTGCCAACATCAGAGTATTGCCTGCAGTGCGTACCAGCATAGCTCCTTCTGTTTGCGGCAGGTCTGCCAGCGGATTTTTACCGAAGGCCTTGGGCACGGCCATACTATAGCCGCCGGCTTCACTGCTGACACTAGTGAAATCGCTTGCCTGCGGTGTACGCATGAACTGTCTGGGCAGCGGCGGCTTGCCTACCAGATTCAGCTTTGGTTTAGGCTTGGGCTTATCTGCAGGCGGCACAGGCTCATTGCTGATAACAGGCGGAGTGGCTGCAGCGTTTGCAGCTTCGGATGTTGTTGGCACTTCTGCTGCTGTTGCTTCGGGAGCTACGGCTTCTTCCTGCTTTGACGTTGCCGGTACAGTCGGAGCATTGCTTACGATGTTATTATCTGCAGTGGTTTCCTCTGCTTGGGAAGTGCCGACATTGCTTTCTGCTTCCGTCGGTTCAGCAGGTTTGGTGGGTACAGTGGAAACTACAGCTGACGTTTGTGCAGCATCATTTGGCAGCTCCTCGGCTGCAGCTGCGAAGCTGCTGCCTGCAAGACTGAGCAGCAGCGAACAGATTAAGGCTGTGCGCCTCATAATTTATCGCAGACTTCGTTGATGGCTGCTTCGTCTACACGCATAGCGGCGATGGTTTTTTCCATCAGCTCGTCCAAAGGCCAGCCAAGAATATCGGCACCTTGTTTGATTACATCGCGGCTGCAGCCGGCAGCAAAGTGTTTATCCTTGAATTTTTTCTTCAGGGATTTCAGCTCCATGTCCTGTACGCTTTTGGAGGGGCGCATCAGGGCAGCGGCACCGATTAAGCCGGAAAGCTCATCGATAGCGAAAAGTACCTTTTCCATCTGATGCTCCGGTTCGATGTTGGCAGCAGTCAGGCCCCAGCCGTGGCTGGCAGTAGAGCGGATAATGCTTTCGTCTACGCCGTGCTCGCGCATCAGGTCCTGAGATTTTACGCAGTGCTCTTCGGGATAGAGCTCAAAATCCAGGTCGTGCAGCAGGCCTACGATGCCCCAGTATTCCTCCTGGTCTGCGTAGCCGAGCTCCTTGGCAAAGTAACGCATAATGCCTTCTACAGTCAGCGCATGACGCAGATGAAAGGATTCCTTGTTATATTGACGTAATAAATTCCAGGCTTCTTCTCTGTTCATATTATCTTCCTCCTAATGCTTTGTTATTTTTCTATAAAATGCGGGTGCTTGGCTCGCTTTTAAACATTTTCAGCTTGGGGATGCTTGGTGCGGTAATCGCTGATCATATCGTGCAGCGTAGTGTGGTCAACTACGCCGTCAATGGCCTGCTGAATTTTTTTATACAGACCAATTGTGATACAGGAATCAATTTGGTCGCAGGGCGTTTTGCAGTCCAGGCAGGATACAGGCGCCAGGCTGCCTTCTACCGTGCGCAGAATTTCACCGACAGTGTATTGCTCGGGTATGCGCGCCAGACGGTAGCCTCCCTGAGCACCGCGGGCGCTTTGGACAAAGCCTGCTTTACTCAGCTGATGAATAATCTGCTCTAAATATTTATCGGAAATATTTTGCCGTTGGGCAACTGTTTTTAATGGTATATAGCTACCGGTGTGGTTGATGGCTAAATCGAGCATCAATCGCAGGGCATAACGTCCCTTGGTAGAAATTTTCATTACGGTCACAACCTTTCTAATGACTATATTCTACTATGAATTTAGTAGGAATTCAATAATGATTATCATATCTGTGTTGTGCGGGCATAAATTAATGATTCTGCACACCGAATATGAAAATGCTAGTGCCATTTTATTACTTTTGTGTTAAAATACCCTTATACAACTATTTTTGGAGGAAGTAAGATGGAAAAAAATAAATTAGATAAAACCTTTAAGCATTATCTGGGAATTTTTACCGAGGACAAGGAATTGGGTAAGATTTTGAACAAGGTATCCTTCCAGGAATTATTCAATCCTAAGTTTTTGCAGGAAAACAGCAAATTTACTTCTATGGATGATATGATCTGGCGCAGCGGTTTTGGCATTATGAACCTGATGGAAGTAGAAAATGTTAATCAGGATAAGTGGAATGAGTATATTGCCAAAAATACCGAATGTGAAACCTGGCACGATTTTGGCAAGGTAGCAATGATTGACTGGATGAAAAACAAACTGGAAGAAGTAAAAAAATCCAAAAACTAAAATCTTCGTTGCCGGAGCTGAATGCTTCGGCAATTTTTGTCTTATGAGGGGAATGAACAATGGAAATAGTTTTACATGCATTAAACGGTGTGCTGACCATTATGCTGATGATTGCTGTCGGCTTTTATTTAGAGCGCAGGGGCTGGTTCAGCGAGGAAAGTGTGGCGCTGATTTCGCGTCTGGTGAATTATGTCTGTCTGCCTACATATATGCTGACCAATATTTTGGGGCAGTTTAAGCATGACCAGCTTATTACGCTTTCGCATGGCCTGATTGTACCGGTTATTTCGATGCTGGCGGGCTATTTTATCAGCAGACTGCTCGGACGTCTGATAGGCGTTCCGCGGGAGCACAGAGGAATTTTTTCCATCTGCGTCAGCTTTTCCAACACAATCTTTATCGGTCTGCCGTTAGGCATAGCCTTGTTCGGTGATGCCGGTGCGCCGTATATTATGATTTACTACATGGTGAACACAACGCTTTTCTGGACTATCGGCTTTCATGACCTTGCGAGCAGCAATGGCGTAATCATGCCGCTTTTCAGCCGTAAGACGCTGAAAAGCATTATGTCGCCGCCGCTGATGGGCTTTATGTTGGGCGTAGTGATGGTACTGCTGGAATGGAATCTGCCTGAGCCGGTGTTCAAGTCCTTTCATTATCTGGGCAGCATGACTACGCCGTTGGCGATGCTGTTTATCGGTATTGCTATGAGCAAAACCAGTTGGGAGGAGGTTGTCTTAGGCAAGGAGCTGGTAGTTGCTATGCTGGGACGTTATTTAATTTGCCCTTGGATAGTTTTCCTGATTCTGCCGTTTTTCCATCTGGAGCCGATGATGGAAAAGGTATTTGTAATTATGGCGGCGATGCCGGCGATGACTAATACTGCTATTGTGGCCAAAGGCTACGGCGGCGATTATAAATATGCTGCCATGCTGACGGCGGTAAGCACGGTGCTGGCGGTCTTTGCTATACCGTTTTATATGTGGCTGGTACACTAAAAAAGATTTGCTGTTATAAATGTCACTGTTTGTGATAAAATAAGCATAGAGTGGTTTAAAATATAAATGTTGCAAATGAGGAGGACTGAATTATGGAGTATAACAAGCTGTCTAACGAAATAATTGCCAAGCTGCAGGCCTTGGTCGGCGTGCAGAATGTAGTGACGGATGCAGGGCAGATGGAAATATATGCCCATGATGAAGTAACTGACCCGGCCTATCATCATATGCCTGAGGCTGTTGTCTTTGCGGAAAATGCACAGCAGGTGGCAGCTGTGGTCAAGCTGGCGAATGAATATCACTTTCCGGTTGTGCCGCGTGGCGCAGGCACAGGTCTTGCCTGCGGTGCAGTGCCGATTTACGGCGGTGTAGTTCTTTCGCTCGAAAAGATGAATAAAATTATTGAGGTTAATGCCGATGCTATGTACGCAGTTGTAGAGCCGGGTGTGCGCACCTCGGATTTGCAGGCTGCGGCTGCAGCTAAGGGAGCCTTTTATGCAGGCGACCCCTGCAGCGGTGATTCCTGCTTTATCGGCGGCAATGTGGCAACCAACGCCGGCGGTAACCGTGCGGTTAAATACGGTACTACGCGTCATCAGGTATATGCCGTTGAGGTGGTAAATCCTACCGGCAAAATTGTGCAGCTGGGCGCACGCTTGCAAAAGCAGACTACAGGCTATTGCCTGGAGCAGCTGATAATCGGCAGTGAGGGTACTCTTGGTATCATCACGCAGATTACCGTGAAGCTGTTGCCGCTGCCCAAGTACAGCATGGATTTGCTGGCGGTTTTTGAATCGCCTGAGGATGCTATCGGAACGGTAAACAAGCTGATTATGGCCGGTATTATGCCTACCTGCGTAGAATACATGGATAATATTACTATCAAATCCGTAGAGCGTTATCTGGGTACATCACTGCAGGGCAGCGACAAGGGCAATTATCTTATCGTGGAGGTGGAAGGCACCAGCGAGGATGACTTGGATGAAAAGGCTTGTACGATGGATGAAATCTGCTCGGAAAACGGTGCCGGCGATGTGCTGGTAGCGGAGCACGATAAAATCTGGCAGGCGCGCAAGGCCTTCGCTGAAGCAGTACGTGCGGAAAGCCTGATTGTCTGCAAGGAGGACGTTGTCTGCCCGGTAGACCATGAGCCTGCGCTGTTGGCAGAAATTTTGCGCCTGGCGGAAAAATATCAGCTGGTAACACGCATTGCCAGCCACGCCGGTGACGGCAATATCCATCTGAATATCCTGAAGCAGGAGCAGGAGGATTATGCGGACTGGGATGCCAGAGTCAAAGCCAACCAGCAGGAGCTGTACTGTTTTATTTATGCACACGGCGGTCGCTTGAGCGGTGAGCATGGCATTGGCTATAAACGCAAACAGCTGATGGAGGAATTCACTAATCCGGATGAGCTGGAAATGATGCGCGCGATTAAAAAAGCCCTGGATCCCAATAATATCCTGAATCCGGGCAAAATTTTCGATATAGAGTAGCATATATTAAGCAAAAGGGCATTGCCGAGAGGTGATGCCTTTTTTTGCTGCGTTGATTTTTTATATATAACGCATAAAGCATATTGATGTTTGGCAATACGTTCGCAAGGTCCGATTAACAGCAAACAGAAATTCATAAAAGTGTTGACAAAGTTCGCGCAGAGCACTATAATATAAGCAAACAGAGATTTATTAGGTGGTGATAGATATGAAAAAGTTTTTAAGTATTATCTGCTGTGCTTGTTTCCTTTATGCCGGATATAGTGCTGTGTTTGCTGATGAACCTGTTTACAAGGAGTATACGGTGACTGTTGCGGAGGGCGAAACACTGTGGGAAATTGCCGGTCGTCATACAGAAGCGCGTGAGGATGTGCGTGAGGTTATTTTCCGTATTGAACAGGCGAACAAGCTTAATTCCAAACATATTTATCCCGGACAGGTTTTAAGGGTGCCTCTGCGCGTACATGATAACGGGCTGATGGTAGCGGAAAGATAGATGAGGATATAATAATAGATAGAAATAAAAGTTAGAAATAATAGAGGCTGTTGTACCTGCAGGGTGGTGCAACAGCCTTTGGTGCTTTCAATAAAGTATAACTCAGCAAGAACATCAGTATTATGACCTTTAAGGATACGGTCGGCAATGGGAAATGCGAGTTCCGGGCAGTAACAATCTCGTTACTTTAATTTCACAGAATGCTTGCAAGGCTTTTGACGCTGTTTGTCGAATATAATAAGTATTCGAGGAGGTATGCGTTATGAGAAATAAGAAATGGATTGCGGCAGCACTTGTGTGCGGTTTTGTTTTAGGTAACAGTATGCCTGCGGCGCAGGCCGGCATTTTGGATAAGGTCCTGAAGGGCGGCGTTATCGGTTATGCTGTAGATGCTACCGCTCCGGCGTTGAATAATGCAATTAACTCTGTAACGGCCAAGTATGGTGTAAGCTCGACGGATGCTACGAAGGTAGTACCGGTTATTTCTGTCGGTGACGGCAGCCGTGCCGGTGCGGCACAGGTTTCCGGCCCGCAGGCGAAGGTTGACCAGGTGAAGGCGGCGCTGATGATTGAGCAGACGCTTTTGGGAGTGCGCTGCAAGGTGCTGATTCCGGTAGACAATGTGTCCTATCAAAATGTTAACCGCGTGCAGGGTGTTGGCGTGAGCGCTTCGCTGGACGTAAAGCTTTAAGAAGAGTGAAATAAGACATAAAAAACCAGCATATCATATTGATATGCTGGCTTTTTTATGGAGAGCTTATTCGTTTACTTTGTACCAGAAGGGACGCAGGAAGTGCAGATAGCATACCTCGTTAACTTCAGGACCGGGAT